>CAYXGH010000007.1:0-19261 GCA_964464485.1 uncultured Nitrososphaera sp. | reverse complement strand
TTTTTATTCGTCTTCCTCTTCTTCCTCTTCTTCCTCTTCTTCCTCTTCTTCCTCTACTACTGCTAGCTCTACTCCTTGTGTATTACATGTATATGTGAATAGGCATTTAGAAACTTCTTCTTGGTTTACTACTGCCATTAGCTGTTCTCGTTGGCCTCCTTCTATCTCTCTTATGGACAAATTCTTAAATTCAAATTCTGAATCGTCTACTCTAAAACCCCCTCGGGTACCTTCCTCTATTATGTCGTCGTCGGACCTATCACAATCGCTACCTGAAACCTCCCAGTCACCATCGTCTACATACTCTGTAGCTTTCTTCCATTTGTTTTGCTCATTTCCATCATCAACCCACAGCTCTAATTTTACATCATCGTCGGCCATGTTATACGCTACCAACTTGATGCCTACCCATCTATCATTCAGATTGTCAACCACGTTTTCTTCTACTGCAGTCCTGTCTGAATACCCTCCACCATGATGGAATAACTTTTTCCTGAAATAGGCATCACCATCAGCACTGAGCATCCCATAGTAACCATAAGCACCGCATCCGCCGTCATCATTGTAGGATGGACCCTGTCTCGCTACTAAAGTAAATTGGTCATTTCCCTCCTCTAGCTTAAAGTAGCCTGTCATTTCCACATTCTCCCACTCGTCATCTGGAGAATCTGCATGAATTCTTACTCCATGTTCGTGCGTGCCTGTCTTTGCATCTAATTGAAATGCACCAGGATCTTCTTCGTCTTCTTCTAAGTCTATATCTTCACGTGAAGTCATCAAAAAATTGTCGTCATCTTCTGGATCTTCGCTGTCTAGAAACCAGACAGGACCATTATCCGCCGTGGGATAAAGTTGTTCTACTCCGAACTTGTCTGGAACTGCAAGGACTTCCTCTGTCAGCATGGTTAGCGATGAGATAGATAACATTGCTACCATTCCAGCCGCCAGAAGTAGGTTCTTAGAGAACTCTAGATTTCTTTCCCTTGATCGCATCGAACCGCAAGCATGGTATCACATTTTTTATTTCTTGCGGAATCTTTTTCTGTACTGTACAATACAATTTGAAGATAAATGGCCGCACAATAATAATTGATTTCAAAAGTTTCCTTCTTTTTCTCCGCAGTGCTTGTCTAATTTTGGGTACGCTGCAATAGATGACACGATTTTTTGATAATATTGTCGGCACTTCCTTCCTTTTTTCATGTTGTAGTGTTTCTTAGGAAGGAAGAAGCAATTTTCTTTGAAGCATTCCCAGAAATGCACTTTGGAAAAACAATTTCAATGATCGTCCTAGAATTCGTATATCTAACACTAACCCATTTAAACGATACACACTATCAACGAAGAGTAAGGTGGCAGAAATTGAACTATTCCATATTACTTGATGTTGTAGGCCTCGAAGAGGAGCACCTAGATTCTGGCCTATTACCAAATATTGCCGAGATTACTGAAAATGGGGAGGTAGCAAAACTTGAGCCTACATTTCCTGCTGTCACATCAACTGTTCAAGCCAGCATCCTATCAGGCAAGTATCCTAGAGAGCACGGAATAATATCGAACGGATTGTACGATAGGAGCACATACAATGTATCATTCTGGGAGCAATCCAGCTCACTTGTTCAGGCCCAAAGAGTATGGGACACCGTCAAGCAAAAAGACAGTAAGAAAACTGCTGTGCTCTTTTGGCAAAATACGATGTATGCCAATTCAGATATTGTGGTGACTCCACGGCCAATACACCTAGACGATAAAATGGTTATGTGGTGCTATTCAAAGCCAGTCGGCTATTACGAAAAATTAAAGGAAAAGTTAGGTGAATTCAACCTCGCAAGCTATTGGGGACCGCTTGCATCACCCAAGTCAAGCGAATGGATAGCAAACGCTGCCGAATATACTCTAGAAAGCGAGAGGCCCAATTTTCTCTTTGTATACATTCCACATGCAGATTATTCTGCACAGCGCTTTGGTAAGGGAGCAGTCCAGGTTAGAGATGATCTAAAAAAGGCTGATGAAATAGTTGGGAGACTTGTACAAAAGGCAACCGATCTTGGAATACGAGAGGAAACGCAGTTTGTCATTATATCCGAATATGCATTTAATGATGTCAATGGTGCAGTGCCCCTTAACCTTGTGCTTCGAGACACCGGACTACTTTCTATCCGCACTATTCAGGAAAAGGAATATCTTGATTTCGAATATAGCAAGGCGTTTGCAATGGTTGACCATCAGGTGGCTCATATTTATATCAAAAACGGCTATGAAAGAGAAACTAAAAAGGTGTTAGAGAATACTGACGGAGTAGACAGGATTTTGGATAGCGCTGGTAAGAAAGAGCTGGCAATAGATCATGAGCGAAGCGGAGAGCTTATCGCCGTTTCTGCAAGAGACCAGTGGTTCAGCTACTACTGGTGGCATGACGAGAGCAGAGCACCAGATTTTGCTCGCAGGGTGGATATACACAGAAAGCCAGGGTATGATCCTGTAGAGTTGTTTATCGATCAAAAGGCAAAGTCTATACCACTTGAGACTAGCTTGGTCAAAGGATCACATGGCAGGCCGCCTGACCTACAAACAGACGAAGGACTTGCATTCTATGCTTCGAGCAAAAGGCATGGCATTATATCCGAGTCAGGGTCAGCAAGATGCGTGGACATTATGAAATGCCTTGTTGATGCGCAATGAAATACGCTATTACACTTGCCTCGTTTAGAAAGATAGAGCCAATTGAGGATACCTTGGCTACCCTCACAAAACAGGGTTACAATGCAATAGAAATGTTTGGGGAGACTAATGAGGTTGATGCAAAGAAATTGCTTGACTCACTAAAATCCTACGGCATGTCTGTCTGTGGCGTAACCGGTATGTGGGGCCCTATCAGTAGCGATGGTTGGAAGCGCAGACTTTTAAGCAGTGATCCTACGCTAGTACAAGCTTCAGAACAATATGTCATTGATTGCCTTAAGTTGTGCAACATTTTGGGAGGTCATGAGATGAATGTTTGCCTCTTTGCTGATGACATACAGGAGGAGGGAGTTGACAGGACGCACAGGATAATTTCTGCAAATGAAAAGGAGCTTTTTGCAGCAAAAGCAGTACCAATAATGAAGCGCCTATGCAGAAAGGCCGCAGACTATGGCATCCAGCTGGTGCTTGAGCCTCTCAATCGCTACAGTACCCCATATTGTGTGACTGCAAAAGATGCAATTGCAATAGCACAACAGGTAGACTCACTAGGCGTATTACTTGACACCTTCCATATGAACATTGAAGAAGACTTGTTTAAAGACGCTATACAAAGCTCCCGCAACTTTCTGCTGCACATGCACTTTGCAGATAACAATAGAAAAATGCCCGGATTTGCTCATATTGATTTTTCTACAATTATAAAAAGCCTAATTGAAATTGGTTACGATAGATATATCAGCTTTGAACCTAACGTTGCTGATAAGAATTATACGCATGCAACTAAATATGGACTTGACTTTATTAAGAAAATAGTAGAATTACAAGACAGATAACGACAGCATAGCTTGCAGCTCTTCCCTTAAGAGTGGTATATAAAATACCCCTATAATCGCTATGTGTTTTTTAGAGCGGGCTCAATTTGACGTATGTCAAGGAGAAAAATAATAGCATCAAGCTTCAGTAGTCGAAGAGGCGTATATGCATTCAGTACTATCCTATGCATGTCAAACTTGCATGTTCAAGGCGCATGGTAAGACTAGCTAATTTGGTACGACAGTGTCAAATTTCTTTCTAATGCGTATAATAGCGTACTCAACCTCGACAGATACCTTTCACATAAGGTTATCAGACCCTCATCAGGCTTTTCATCAAAGCACCATGTCTGGTCTGCACCTATATCTTAGTAACATCAGTTGGTGCTACTTTAGCTATAGATGCATTTGTCAGGTATGTGTGCCTCTTTCTTATCACCTAGCTCAATTGTAGAACTACTGGGCATGGTAAATATATGCATCTGCCATAGAAAAGGAAGATCAGAATCTGAGTTGGACCGGTTTTTGTTTGATTGATATATTTAGCAGATTGATAAAAAATGTGAGCAGCTCATCCTTTCTCATTTCTTCTTGTTGGAACTTGCACCAGATTTTGAAACCGTGGCCTTATCATACTCTTTTTGCATGACGAAAATGATGCTTCGCTCTGCCGATGTGAAAGGCACTAATATTGGATTTGAACAGCTTCCAGTCGTTAGCAGTCTCTGCTTCATCCGAGTTAAAAAGTAGCCAGACTCTTAGAGCTTGTTTAGTGTATCGTTCTGCAAGCTACATTATGTTAGATAAATTCATGATATTTAGGTCTTGGGCTTTACAGGTCTAAATCATAAAATTTCACTATATCCTTCAAGCATCAAAGGAAAATTTGATGACAATAGAAGCACAGATCTCGTGACATGGCTCTGTGCTTCTATACAGAAAGTCCCACTATACATATATTCTTATTCTTCTTCTAGCCGTCGGACAATCCTTTGACGCGGTTTTCGATCTCATCTTTTTCTGACTTCATATGCTCCCTAAGCGACTCAACTGTGTCAAAAGACTGACCACATTCCTTGCATCTCAATGTTTCACTTGAAGGCACACAGTATCATAGACGACAAGATTTAAAAAACCTCTCCACTTCTGCAAGCACAGATTATATTTTACTGTCTCATTTCCAAATATTGTCTAGAGTAAATAAAGACGTTATAGCTATCGAACATGTCAGCCGTAGAGACCATCTATGTGATTGGCAGCTCTTAAATCTTGATGTATTACAGTATCAGCGTTGCTTCAGCAATTCTTGCTCCAAGGTGGCACAGAAATAGCAGTGATCGCTGCTTCAGTGATAATTGGTCTGCTCGTGCTGTGGATAATTGTTTCAATACCTGTATGGATAGCGGCCAAGATCCTCACACGCGGAAGAGTTAAGTTTAGCCGGGCGATGCTGGTAACGGCTCTTGGTCCCATAATATACGCTATAGTGTTTTTCATCTTTGCTGCATTACTTACAGCGATAGTTGGAGATCCGACCGTGCCCAGTATAATAGGGTTCATTGTAGCCTTCATTGCTTGGATAGGTGTATTCAAAAAGGGATTTGATACTGGATGGCTCAGAGCACTTGGCATAGCTATCCTTGCTATCATAGTGTTTACAGTAATTGGATTAATAATCAGCCTCCTAATACAGTTTATAGTTCCTGAAGCTCCACCAATAACACCAATAACACCGATCCCGCTCCAGCAGGTCTAGACCTCCTTGCGGTAATTGAATTCTCGTTCAGTCCAGTCTACAAGAGCTAGCAGATCCTTGGCCACATAGTCTGAACTCTCTTCTGCAACTGGCTGCAGCTGTTGCGTTGTGACTGCTGTAATGCGGAGCTCGCCTTTGATCTTCCCCTTCATGTCCTTAGCGGTGGACGATAGGAATCGAAGTGAGCCTTCACCAGATGAAAATATACATACAAGCATCAGGCCGTGCTTGTCCCTCCACAAACGTAACAAATAACGCTGAAAGTCGATATCAAAGAAAGGGTCAATTTGTTCGCCAACATCGCCAATATAAGAGGAATCCCATCCCCTAGCCAACAATGCCACAGCCGCGCCTTTAGCTATATGGACTCTATCTTCGGAACCAGCCACGCATACGGCATGAGCGTTTGTCTTTTGCTCTCTAGGCCGGACGTTGAACTTGACCAAATCAATGAGTTCCATCATCAGATTCAACAAAAAAGTCCGTTCTGTCTTATTCAATCTCCCTCTACTGTACAACTCGCCTATAGTGTTAACTGCAGGCAATACTACATCTGTCATCACTCGTACTTGGTCAACATTGGAGTTCATGATGCTCAGTAAGATTCTCCGGGCATGGTCTTCGTCACCAGCCAGAATTGAGCTTATCAGCTTTTGCTGAACTTGAATATAGTTGATCGGGAATTCGATATCCCCAACTCCAATTTGTACAAACCATATGTTTACATTACCTATCTTTTTCTTTTTGAGAAGACCCATTGCATGCATGACATCAAGATATTTCGTAATTGTCATCCTATTGATGCCAATCCGGTCCGCGAGTTCTACGCCTGATAGTCCTGTGCCTCCGGCGCTTTGCAAGACATCAATTATCTTGCGCTTGATCTCATCAAGTGTATAGCGCCGGTACATAAGTTATCTGATAGTATGCAAAATAAAACCCTTTTTACCGGTGCTTTTTCTTTGCCATCTTCCTTGAATTTGATATCAAATCAGTAAGTGCATTGAAGGCTTTTCCGACCTGCTCCATCTTTACAAGTACTATGGTGTCAGTATAACAACTGACAGTGTCCTCAATGTTTATGTGTCTCCTAGCAAGCTGGTTATAGAAAGCTATAGCACATCCTGGAGTCTTGATAATATCTTCTGGACTATGTACAATAATAGCTGCTAGGCCGTTTTCAATCTCAAGAATATCGTCATAGGCAAACATCACTTTAACATCTTCAAGTAAAAGATCGTCAAAGACAAGTGTAATTGACATTATGCTTTCTGATATGCTGATAAAATTGCCGACACTCTGGATCATTGCTTTAGCAACCTTTTCGATCGTCTTTTTGCTCTTCTTGGCTGAGACCTTTGCTACATCTGTGTTCACTGTTATCGTACTGGCTGCCAGTATTGATGCAATGGGCTTTTGCGGTATATCATAATCATACCTTGACCGCTTTAGGGCAGTTATGATACTTTCTATACTGGTATCTTTGCTAAGCATGTGGTCTACCTGCGGCTTAATAATACGGGCAAGAGCGCTGATATTACAGTAATCACGCTGGAGTGAGTCCTGAAATGACAGATCGCTACTAACCATCTCTCTAACGGCCTCAGTTATCGATTTTTGATTACTGGCCAACATGGGTCAACGTCAACCTAATTTAGGTCGTTCCTGACCAAAAAATATAAATGTAATGCTTGAAAGGCACTCGCATGTAATTGGGCAATAAAGGCAAAGTAATATTGGCTTACTCGGGCGGATTAGATACTTCTGTTTGCATAAGATATCTTCAGACATTGCACAAGCTGGATGTGATAACTGCCACTGTCGACTGTGGTCAGCACGACGACTTTAAGGAGATTGAAAGAAAGGCGGAAGCAATAGGCGCAATAAAACATGTTTACATTGATGCCCGCGAAGAGTTTGCCCGCAATTATATAGTGCCGAGCATTAAGGCTAATGGCCTATATCAAGGTAAGTACCCACTTGCAACTGCGCTCGCTCGTCCACTAATTGCTGCAAAAGCAGTCGAAGTTGCAAAGAAGGAAGGCGCAACTGCAGTAGCTCATGGCTGCACAGGTAAAGGCAATGACCAGATTAGGTTCGATGTTACAATGCGTGCACTCAACCCAAATCTCAAAATCATTGCTCCAATACGAGATCTCAACCTGACACGCGACCTCGAATTATCCTTTGCAAAAGAGCAGAATATACCAATAAGCTCGGAGGCAAAGAAATACAGTATTGACATCAACCTCTGGGGAAGAGCTTTAGAAGGCGGCAAATTAGAGGATGCTGACTTTGAACCGCCTCAAGAGGCTTTTGAATTTATCAATTTTCAGAATGACAAGGCTGGTTATATGGAAATCGAATTCGATCAGGGCATCCCGGTAGGAGCGGATGGTAAACATCTCCCTCTCATTGACCTTATCCAATACGTCAATGACAAGGCTGGTGGACATGGCGTCGGTATTGTAGACCATATTGAAGACCGCGTAGTGGGAATTAAATCGCGAGAAGTGTACGAAGCCCCAGCTGCCGTGGCAATAATTGAGGCCCACAAAGACCTAGAAAAAATGGTACTTACAAAGCATGAGCTTGCATTCAAGCAGATAGTTGACAATCAGTGGAGCTGGCTTGCATATTCTGGCCTATGGCAGGATCCCTTGCGCGCAGACTTGGATAAGTTTATAGATGCGACACAAAATCGTGTTTCAGGAAAAGTTAGGCTAAAGATGGAAAAGGGATCGCTCCGGGTGGTTGGCAGGGAGTCAGAATATTCTTTATACAGAAATAATCTGGCAACATATGCCACCGGTTCGACCTTTGACCAGAGTCTTGCAAAGGGGTTTGTGGAGCTGTGGGGTTTGCAGTCAGTTATCGCAAACTCCTTGACTGCAGGAGTAGCTATAGATAGAAAAAACAAAAAGGAGGTAGAAAATGAAATCAAAAGTTGAATGCCAAGAATGCGGGGCTGAAATCAGCGTTCCAGAAGATGCAGTGGTCGGGGAGATCATAACTTGCCCCGATTGCGGTGGCGAGTATGAGATCACCTCAAAGGTAGATGACAGCCTCGAGCTGAAGCCCGCTGAAAGAGTAGGCGAAGACTGGGGACAGTAATGGTTGAGGTGAGCATCCTGTGCGACAAAGTTCGCTTTGAGGAGAAGGCGCTCTATGAAAAAACACAGAGTAAGGGCATTAAGTCGAAGATAGTGGATGCAAAAACAGTTGCCATTGCCACATATAGCAAAATGAAGGATTTCCCACTAGGAGATGTAATACTGCAGAGAAGCGTGAGCTATTACCGCGGTCTGTACCTTACGGCTTGTCTTGAATTTCTTGGGTTCAAAGTAATAAACAGATTTGAGGTGGGCCAGACTTGTGGAAACAAGCTTATTACATCGATTAGGCTTGCAGAAAACAAAATCCCAACTCCAAAGACGCAGTTTGCATTTAGCGCCGAGTCTGGGCTAGAAAGCATCAAGAAGACAGGGTTTCCAGTTGTCCTCAAACCGATCGTGGGCTCGTGGGGAAGGGGGATATATCCTCTTCGTGACCTCGAGACTGCAAGCATGATAATTGAAATGAGGGAAGAAGATGACAGTCCACTTTCGCGCATATATTATATTCAAGAAATGGTTGATAGGCCGCCCCGCGATATCCGCTGTATAGTAATCGGCGACCAAGCAGTTGCTGCAATCTATCGCTATTCTTCGCAATCAGAGTGGCGAACAAATGTTGCCCGTGGAGGCAAGGTCGAGCTTGCGCCGATAACAAATGAGATCGAAGACCTGGCCCTAAGAGCTGCAAAAGCTGTAGGAGGCGGCATCTTGGGCGTAGACATGATGGAAGACAAGAATTATGGGCTGGTCGTTCATGAAGTAAATAATACAGTAGAGTTTCGCGGCGCTGCAAGTGTATCAAAGGCTGATATTCCAAACGAAATGATCGCCTATGCAGTCAAGCTAGCAAGAAAATAATGGCCTATTTTGGTCACTATTGACCTACTAATGGTCATACCTGACCAAAAAATATAAATGAGGATTTTTGAAGCGAAAAATTAAAAGAAATGCATTTTAGCCAAGGAGAATTTGAGAAATGAAAGTTGGAGTGGTTGGCGCTTCTGGATATGTAGGAGGAGAACTGCTGCGTCTTCTGGTCGCCCACCCAAAGATAGAACTGAGTATGGTGACGTCGCGGCAGAAGGCGGGCGAGTACGTGCATCGTGTTCACCCAAGCTTGAAGGGTTTTGTAGACATTACATTCTCTCCAATGGACATGGAAAAGCTGACGGACAATTGTGACCTTGTATTTACATCAGTACCCCACGGCAAGGCAAACAAGATAGTCAAGGATCTGTACGACAGGGGAATGAAGATAATAGACCTGTCAGCAGACTTTAGGCTCAAAAATCCCAAGGACTACGTAAAGTGGTATGGCTGGGAACACCCTTTTCCTGAAATGCTGAGCAGGTCAGTCTACGGAGTTCCGGAGCTTCACCGGGAAGAGATTAAAAATGCACAGCTGGTGTCCTGCCCCGGTTGCATGGCAGTAACCTCACTTCTTGCACTCACGCCACTGATTGAAAATAACCTAATAGATACTGATCACGTTGTAGTGGACAGCAAGATCGGATCCTCTGGAGCTGGCCAGAAGGCAAATGCAGGGACACACCATGCGATGCGTTATGGCGTAGTCAGACCCTACAAGCCTGCAAAACACAGGCACACTGGTGAGATCGAACAAGAGCTTTCGCTCATCGCAAAGAGGCAAATTAAGGTGAGCATGAGTCCCCATGCAGTCAACATCGTCAGAGGCATCCTCACTACCAACCACACGTTCCTCAAGCGACCTGTGGAAGAGCTAGAGCTATGGAAAATGTATCGTAACGCGTACAAACGCGAGCCCTTTGTGAGATTGATTCGTGACAAGAAGGGCCTATATAAGTTTCCAGATCCGAAATTTGTGGTCGGCTCGAACTTTTGCGACGTGGGATTTGACATCGATGAGTACAACCAGAGAGTAGTAGCACTTTCTGCCTCTGACAACTTGATGAAGGGTGCTGCTGGCTCTGCAATACAGAGTATGAACGTGATGTTTGGATATGGCGAAAACGAAGGACTGATGTATACCCCATTGACACCAGTATGATAGTCATAAAGATAGGAGGAAGCGTAGTAAACGGGCTTCATTCCTCAGCTCTTGCAGACATAAAGTCAATAGCTGAAAAAAAGTACAAGCTCATTTTTGTGCATGGTGGAGGCAAGGAAGTCACTGCCACTGCAACTAAGCTTGGAAAGGAACAAAAGTTCATTATGTCACCAGGCGGTGTGCGCAGCCGTTATACTGACAGAGAGACTGCTGAGATCTATACAATGGTCATGTCCGGGAAGCTGAATAAGGCAATAGTCCAGATGCTATTGCGGCAGCATATCAATGCTGTGGGAGTTGCGGGAATAGACGGAGGCATATTGAAGGCAGAGCGAAAGAAGAAGCTTTTGATCATAAATGAAAAAGGAAGAAAGATGATAATAGATGGTGGATATACTGGCAAGATAACATCAGTTGATGGGGCTCTGGTAAGTGACCTTGTTCGCAGTGGCTATGTGCCTGTGATTTCGCCTATTGCGTTAAGCGAAGAATTTGATTTTCTCAATGTGGATGGCGACAGGGCTGCGGCATATGTAGCAGGCGGCATTAAGGCAGACAAGGTTATCTTTATCACAGATGTAAATGGCCTAATACTAAATGAAAAACTTGTCAATTCAATGACTCTAGATCAGGCAAAAGAGATATTACCAAAGATAGGGTCTGGTATGGACAAAAAGGTCCTTGCATGTATAGAGGCACTTGAAATGGGAGTCAAAGAGGCAATCATTGCTTCTGGCCAAGTTGAAAACCCATTGTCTGCAGCAATAGCCCATAGAAATTGTACGGTGATTGTTCCATATTGAACAATGAAGACAGGTACCTGGCAACTCTTTACCAGAGGTTTCCAGTCAATATTGCAAAGGGTAAGGGTACAAGAGTGTGGGACACCGCAGGCAAGGAATACATTGACTGCATGGGCGGTTATGGAGTTGCACTGGTTGGCCACTGCAACGACAGAGTGGTAAACGCTATCAAAAGGCAGGCGGAAATACTCATCACTGCGCATATGTCTACATACAATGATACTCGATTAAGATTCATGGAAAAGATAGCATCAGTGGCGCCGCCCTCTTTGAACAAGATATTCTTTTCCAATAGCGGTGCCGAATCTGTCGAAGCGGCACTTAAATTTGCACGCAAGTACAGCGGCAAGTATGGTGTGATAGCAATGAATGGTGGGTACCATGGCAAGACGTTTGGCGCGCTTTCTGTGACATACAACGAAAAATACAGAAAGTCATTTATGCCGCTATTGGATGGTGTTAAGTTTGTTCCATACAGCGATCCGTCCCTGCTAGAAGAAGTAATTGACGATACAATTGGAAGTGTAATTCTCGAACCCATTCAGGGCGAGACTGGCATCATCGTTCCTCCAGATGACCTTCTGCCAAAGATCAGAGAGATCTGCGATCGACGCAACCTTGTCTTAATATTTGATGAGATACAGTCAGGGCTTGGGAGAACCGGCAAAATGTGGGCAGGTCAAAACTGGAACACGACTCCAGACATTATGTGCCTTGCAAAGGGCATAGCCGGTGGAATACCTATGGGGCTTGTTCTTGCCAAGCAGGAGATAATGGATACAATGAAGCTTGGCGAGCATTCTTCTACCTTTGGTGGAAGCCCTATAGCATGCGCCGCCGGCACTGCCACATTGGAAGCTTTGATTGATGATAAACTGATTGATAATGCTGCAAAGATGGGTGTGCACTTTAAAGAAGGGCTCAACCGGCTGCAGGAGAAGCACAAGATAGTCCGACAGGTCAGGGGTATTGGTATGATGCTGGGAGTCGAACTCCGCTTTGACGTCAAAGATATACTCTTTGACGGAATTCGCCGTGGATTGCTGATTCTTTACTCTGGAAGAAATATTCTAAGACTACTTCCGCCACTTGTAATGGATGAAATGACGGTTTCCCAAGTAGTTGATATAATAGATATTATATTAACTAATGAGGAAAAGAGAAGAAATGTCAGCTAAGGTAGATGAAACTGATGAAAAGATAATACGCATTTTGCAGGCAGATTCGCGCAGAGCATTCGTCGACATTGCTAATGAGATCGGACTTTCAGAATCGGCCGTTCGGCGAAGAGTGAAGAACCTCGTTGATAGGACCATCATTAAACGCTTTACCATTGAACTTGGTGCAAGCGACAAGACAAGCGCAATAACGCTAATCTCTGTAGCTTCAACGGCAGACACTTCGGCTGTGTCTAACCAGCTAATGAATCTAAATGGCGTCAAAGTAGTCTACGAAATAACTGGCCAATATGATATAGCCGCTATCATTGCAGCGCCAGTGATAGCTGACATCAACAAGTGTATTGACGATATACGCAAGATAGAAGGGGTGTCTGACACAGACACCGTCATAATACTAAAGACTATGTGGTAGTCCTCTTGCATAAGCCTAAGATAATACCAGCCTGACATTTGGACAAACCCCATCCATAAATTAAATGCATAATATTGCTGTGGGATGTAGTAGAAAGGCGACTGGTATACTTCGATGCAAACACAATTAGCTGCGACGTTACTGTCATTTGCAAAGCTCGCTTCTGCACATATATATATACTGCAGGAAGATTTTTTATCAAGCCGTACGACGATGAGTTGACAGCTTTTACATCATGCCAGACACTCTATGAAAATCCAAGCAATCCTTCAGGTAATCGTTGCGAAATAGAGACGTTCGAACCAGTAGCTCATATATAACTCTCCTTTGAAAATAGCCTAATGAGCAGACCACAGACCGACCCAGATACCCCACTGTATAAACAAGAATGCAGCAGCATTCTTGCAGTCTCCCCACGCATACGATACGCAGGTATAATAAACAAATTTGGCCGCACTCTGGCAGGGAGCCTACGCAAAGGAGTAGTGCCACTATTAAAGCCGGATGAAGCAAGAAACGAACACTTTATTGAAGCGATAAGAAACCAGCTCCGGAAGAACTTTGAACAATCAATAGGCCGAGTAGAGTACACCTTAACTGAGAATGAAAAGGTCAAGATAGTAACACTATCAAGCCAGGAGCATTTTTACTACATTACAATGGACAAGGAGACGCCTACAAATGAAGTCATGAAAATTATCGACGATGTTAAATGGCGGGTCAGAAAGTAAAAAGTATATATACATATACCTCATGCGCCGTTGGCTACTAAAATTGATCAATAATGGCAGGCCGGCGTGATTTCTTAGCTCTTATCAGGCCCCGGTTACACGCCCGATAACCATAGTTGATTACAATCGAGATATCATTTCCAAACGTAGTATTCCTGGAGTAATATCTAGAATAATCAAGAGGAGGAGGAGGAGAAGGGATGTCTCCATAAAAGAGTTTCTGACAATAAATGATCAATAGTTGGTTGTTGCATGCTCTAGTAGTCCATAGAACCTTTAATGGCTATTAGCTTGTGCCTAGAAATTCTTCTAAGAAACATTCAGTGTTAGTATGTGTGATCCTTACTGCCTTGGTGTGCATCCTTAGGTTGTTTCCCTTACCGCCAAAATTGGATTCATCTGATATGCTATGAAAATACGATTAAAGGTCACTTTGTTAATTTAGAAAAAACTTTTCATTAGAAACAATCCATTGGTTAGCATACCATGATCATTATTGAGGTATATTGCCTTTTTCTGTGCTCCCATTGCTGTCATATCTGATGCTATTTTCTTTAACCTTTCCTCAGGATAGAGATAATAATTGTACCAAGTCTTGGTACCATGGAGTCTTGGATATATAGCGTGTCACTTATTGTGATAATTTCATTTGGTAATCTGGGAGCATCGACAGAACAAAATGCAATGCCCGCTCTTTCAATCTCTTTTAGAGTCGATTCGTTCCACCAAGAAGAATCTCTGAATTCGATAACTGCTTTCTTGCGAGTTACAACTTGGCGCATGATATCGTCGTCGTTAAAAAAGACCTTACTCTCTCCAGATCCTCTGGTTTAAATTTAAAGTTTGCTGGCATCTGAAAGAGTCAAAAGTCAATTCTATTTTCGAGTGGCTCAAAAATCTTCGAGAACTGATCCCAAAGCTCAATGGACCTTGGTTTTTCTAGTCTGCTGTAATGCGTAATGGAACGGTGTACCTTGATTGAAAATGTGAAATCTCTTGGAGCTTTTATTTGCCAGAATTTTATCGATGTGACAGGTGGGAAGTGGTAAAAGATATAATTAATCTCAACGGAGTTGAAACCTTGACCGATATACCATTCAAACACATTTGGCTTGGCTTTGCTCCAAGAAGAATATGAATAACCAGACGTCCCTATTCTTATTTTAGGTTCTATCAATACTTACCTTCCTTTTCTGCAATATATCTTGTATCAATCCACATCCTATACCAGTTATATTATTATTCTAGAAAAATTTCATCCCTCAAAAATGTTTGAACCGCACATAACTGCATTCCCTCAAACCCCACTTTTACGGCTAAAGCAGGCATGATATAGTTAAAAATAATGAGACGGCTTATTCATCTTCAAAATAATTGTCAAGCCTAGATACTTGTTCACAAGTCAGAGAGTGAGAAAGAACTTGTCGCTTGCGTTCATATGCGGCATAAACTAAAAAACAGGCTAAATCATTATAAGACTATCTCGACCATAATGCTCATATGTTTACGAAAAAGCAGCCATGGCAAAAGAGAGATACCGGCCTTACTGCAAGGATGATTGTCAGCTTCGCAGTTCTTACTGTAATTTACATTATATTTCTTAGTGTACTTGCCTATGTCGGAGTTAGCGCCATCGCAATAGCTGTCATCGCAGGCATCATGATACTAGCTCAGTGGTACTTCTCGGACAAGATAGTGCTATGGAGCACTGGCGCAAAAATAGTGAGCAGGGAGCAATTTCCAGAACTTCACGATCTAGTAGAGCGTATAGTAGCCAGGAATAACCTTTCAAAGCCAAGGATAGCAGTCGTTAATACTAGAATGCCCAATGCATTTGCTACTGGCAAGACACCCAAGAGCTCCATCGTCGCAGTGACTACAGGATTGATGGATCAGCTTGACACCGAGGAGCTAGAAGGCGTCATCGCGCATGAGCTGGCGCATATAAAGAACCGTGACGTGCTCGTCCTCACACTTGCTAGCATTTTTTCAGTGATGGCATGGTATCTGATGAGGTTTGGCATGTTTGGCGCAATGTTTGGCGGTGGTCATGGAAGGCGAGGCGGTGAAGGTGGCGCAGCAATGCTGTTAATATTGCTAATCGCAATCATCACATGGATTGCCAGCTTTTTGATAATCCGAGCGATATCTCGGTACCGAGAGTATGTGGCTGATAGAGATGGCGCTCTTATCACTGGCAAGCCAAGCAAGCTGGCAAGTGCGCTTCTCAAGATAAGTGGTACGATGAAGCGTATCCCCACACGTGACTTGAGGGAAGTAGAAGGCATGAATGCATTCTTTATCATACCCGCACTTTCCGGAGATGCCTTAACAAGCTTGTTCTCAACACACCCTTCTGTATCTCAGCGGGTAAAAAAGCTCATGGAAATGGAGGCTGCCATGAGCTGAGCTTTTTCAAAAGGATTCGTGACAACATAGACCGCCGCAATCGCCTCCCAAAAGCCAACTCTGAAGTATTGTTCTCGCTTTCTTCAGCATATATCACACTTGAGGTTAAGATGGGGCTCAAAGTTACCGGCAGATGCGCGCTCACATTCAAGACGGTCAGCGGGACATTCTTTTATGATATGGAACAAGATATTAGGCAATTCCTTGGCAACCTGCAGCCAGAGTTTGATCTAACTTGGCGTACAACTACTGATTCATACGGATACATGTGGATAGTTTTTGAAGGCAAAAGGATTGAAGATCTTCTGGCCGGTCTAACGACCGTCAGCGATATTGTTGAAGAAAGGGGATTTTCTGATAAGCTGCTAGCGGCGGTCTTTGAGTTCTCAAGCGACCGAGAAGGAGGAGGAGGAAGAAGAACCCGTCAACAATATCTGATTTACAATTATAAGCGCAACAAATTCTACCCATTCGTTCCAAGCGGGCAAAAAACAATAGATGCTGAACAGCAGATGAAGATAATGGCAGCTGTTGCTGAAGAAATACCCTTTGAAAGAGATATGACGTTATGGTATCCGCTGTGGGATCTTCCCCTCAGATCTCAGGGATAACACCTTCTCCTCTGAACAGCTTCTTTGCTTCGTCTATTGAAAGGTCTGCACTAGGCAGTATGATATCAGACCTGATTATCTCGTGTGGGTCAAGAGGCTTGCCGTTCTCGACAACCAAGTTGCTCAGCTCTGTCAACTTTTTCTTAAATTCTGTGTCATCGGATCTTTGCGTGCTTACCAGCTCGACAATAACATTGTCAATATCATTGAGCCTTTTGAGCGTCCTGCCATCCACGGTAAATTGTCCGTGGCCCATTATGCGGACGATTCTGTTGCTAGGCGCTACGGCGCTTCTCTTCTTCCTAGCTTTAGCAATTGCTGCCTTGTTACGGGTCTTCTTCATTGTCGCTTTCCTCCTAGTAGACACTACCTTCTTAGGGCGTGATCTGCCCTTCACGCCTCGGCTTAACCAGCGCTTTGTAGCTGCCAACCTTCCCTTGCTCTTCGCTTTCCGACTCATTGTTGCGCTTCTTGCTCCAATTGTTGCTTCTTCTTACGTTGTTTCTCTGACTTTAACTTTGCTAATTCTTCCTCCACTGAATTTTGTACGGTAATTTTTTCTAATTCTTTTTCGATTTCATCCTTATTTGATGTATAATCGGTGAGAACACCTGAATTTATCATTTCATCCAGCGCCTGGGACTTGGCCCTCATGCGCTCTGTCTTTTCCTCAGCCCTGTTCATCTCCATGCCTACATCTGTCATTTCTTCAGAGATTCCAGTAACGCTCTCCTTTATCTTGACTTGGGCTTCTGCCGCGGAGTACTGGGCCTTTATTATTTCCTTTTTAGCCTTGAACTCTTCAACCTTGATTGACATGCGCTTCTCTGCTTCTTGCATAGTACGCTCTTCTTCCTTCATCTCTGCTATCTGTTTGTCAAGGCTCTGCGTTTGTATCAGGTTGGCATTCTTCCGCTCAAGTGCAAGCCGGGAAAGGTCTTCTCTATCTGACTCGAGGGCTCTTGCTGCCTGGCCATCCAGTAGTCGTATGTTCTCCCAGAGTCTAGACTTTTGCATTTCAAGCCTTTTGCGAGAAGTGGTAATCTCAGCAAGGCTTCTTCTCAGCTTGTTTAGCATTTCTACCTGTCTTAGATATGAATAATCGAGAGCTTCCTGCGGCTTTTCAAACCTCTCAAGGAGCGCGTTTGCCTTTTGTGAAATTACACTCGAAATGCGCTTCATCAAACCCAATTTTCATTCACTCCATCATAATCAGACAAAGCTGAATATTAAAGTATGATGATGATGAGGAGGAGGAAGAGGAGGAGCACGAGTATGTTGTTGTTCCTATCTGTTGAACCTGCGCCATTCGTGTTCGTCAGGTGGGCCGTAATCTTCTTTTTTCTTAAAGTATCCCCAGTAAAGCAAAAAACCGCCAGCGGCAACCATTGCAATTGCAAACTTTTCATTTGTGATCTGGCCATTACTAAAGTTATCAAGAAATTTCTGCGTGCCATCTTCAATCAAGCCTGCAGCATGTTCAATATTGAACAGCGCAAGATTGCGGATCATGATAATGGCGGCAGCGACTATGAATAGGATGCCCATTGCAGACATCCAGTTTCTACCTCGCCTGCTACCTATTTCTTCCTTCCATCTCATATTGACATAATTCTCATCATATCATTGCTCATAATGTTTGCGTTTGCGTTCAGACCAGCCTTATCCCCGGATTCTTCATTTTGTTTCGCTTGGCAGCATTTAGACACATAGGGGTTAGGATCTCTGCCTGGTAAGTTAGTGCAAGCGGCCCAAGGTACACTGGTCTTAAGCCAGAGATCTCATCTATAAGGCCTCTAAGCTTTGCTATTGCGTTCTGATCGTCGCCGCAGATGAAAGTATCAGAGTCAAGACTTTGGTGTAGATTCTTAAGCTTTGATTCAGATATTGTGTGAAAAGCAGAAACCACCCTTGACCTAGGGGGGAGCTTGTCAGCAACCATTTCTGCCGCTTGCTCTTTGCCTTGTTCTAACGGGATATATACAAACCCTGCTTCTGTTCTCGCCATAGGCACGATGGGTGAGACAACAATACAGTCATCTCTGAGCTTGCCCGTGAGCTTGCCGCAAGTATCATCAATGAATTCATATGGTATTGAGAGTATGAGAACATCAATATCATTTCCAAACGAAATGTTGTCATTACCGCTTATGCTGCCAGCGATATTGCCGTAGGTTTGTTTGGCAGTCCTCGTGTAATTTTCTGCCGCTTCTATGGCCTTCTGAGCATCCCTTGAGCCAACGATCACGTCATGCTTTTGGCACCATCTTAGTGCAAAGCCTTCACCCATCCCACCGGTGCCGCCAGCTATTCCTATCTTCATAGAGTCGTCATTGGGTAATCTCGATATTAATGTGCATCGGCTTTGGATGGATTTTTTATCTCTTCAGATTATAACTGTTGTCAATATCTTGGTACAACTCAAAGTGATAGTATCTCATACCGATACTATAATAATCTGCTCCGCGCAGAGGTGAAATTGATCGCCTACATCTCAAAATCGTGTAAGGAGGTTCCAGCATGATCCTCAGGTGGACATGTTGAATATCCTGATAAAAATGGGCAGGCATAATGAGAATCTCTCATCTCTATGGGTGTGTTTTAATACTCGATTGTCGATTGCTTGCCCATATATCCTTATAATCTGTAAAGATCCCAGATGCTAAAACTGTTCACTAGGAAAGAGCAGCCATTACTGATTGAGCATATGTGTATG
>CAYXGH010000006.1:0-20340 GCA_964464485.1 uncultured Nitrososphaera sp. | reverse complement strand
TCCCTGCGCTATCCGGTCCTTTATCTCCTCCTCTACTGCGGTTGTTTCAAAGGTTCATTATATCCAGTATTCGATGGCATTCTGCTAGATCACATATGGGTTATATAACCCAAAAGACACATCATCCTAAGTTTATAATAATTGAAAACTCCGATCTGCTCCTTTGATGCTAAGTCTGGTGTGCTTTGCGGAAAGTGCGAAGCTAAACTGAAGTCAGGGAGTATAACGCACGATGACGTTGAGGCCGCAACAAAGCTCATTGGTTTGGCAGATCGCAATCAGGAAATCAACAAGTTTACGCTTGTCCGGGGTACAAGAGTGCATGGCGACTTTGTACTTGTGTTACGTGGTTCTGATGTAAGCGTGCTGCGGGGTAATGAAGAGCTTGCTAGCAAGATTGAAAAACAAATGGGACAGAAGGTCTGGTTCGTTGAAACCGAGGCATCTGACAGGCGATTCATTGAAAACCTATTTCATCCACTCAAGGTGTTGTCAGTCAACTTCTTTTGGCTTCCGGAAGCCAACAAGCTTACGAAGGTCATTATTGCCGACGATGCCAAAAATGCCCCAGTCAATATAGAGAAAGTTCAAATGATTGCAAAGGCTATCAGGAACATCGAACTGCTAGTAGAGTTCAAGAATAATCAAAAGAGGATCTAAAAAAATGGCCCTGAAAAACATCAAAAGGACTCATTATGCGTGCCAAGTTAACGGTACTCTGGTTGGGCAGCAGGTAAGAGTGGGAGGATGGATAGAGGATATCCGCAACATTGGTAAACTTGCTTTCGTAACAATCAGGGATGTTACAGGTCTATGCCAAGTCATCGTGACAGGTGGCAATCTGCAATCTGCCCTGCAGGCCCCGAGGCAAAGCGCAGTAACTGTTACAGGGATTGTACAAGAGAGCAAGGCGCGAGACTTTCCTGTTGAACTTAAGGTAAGCGAATTTACAGTGCTCACAGAAGCGCTCTATCCACTCCCAATAGACCCTACTGGGCGGGTAGAATCTGCCATAGATAAGCGGCTCGATGCACGTGCACTTGATTTAAGGAACCTAAGGATAGCAGCCATTTTTCGGCTGCGCTCAGCAGGACTTAAGATCATAAGAGACGCACTTTCCTCGCAGGGCTTTATTGAAGTCAATACTCCTAAAATAATAGGCAGCGCAAGTGAAGGAGGAGCAAATCTCTTTGGATTTGAGTACTTTGGTAATAGAAAGGCATACCTTGCACAAAGTCCGCAATTGTACAAGGAGCAATTGATGGTTGGCCTTGATAAGGTTTTTGAGATTGGACCGTACTTCCGTGCTGAAAACTCGCACACCGTCCGGCACCTATCAGAATTTACAAGCGTCGACATTGAAGCTGCATTCCTTGACTACGAAGACGTTATGGATATTTTAGAAAAGGTAGTAAGAAAAGTCGCTATCGACTTTCATCAAAGTTACAAGCCTGACCTCCACGCAGCTGGCTCGAAGGAAATCTCAGTTGCAAAGATAGACAGATTGACTTATGAGCAATGCCTAGAGGAACTTGCTAAGGAGAATGAAAAGCTGGAGTTTGGCGACGATCTGTCAGATTCGGCGCTTCGAAAACTTGGGAGCTTGCATCCCGGATTTTACTTCATCATGGATTGGCCTCTCAAGCTTAAGCCCTTTTACATACATGGAAAGGAGGAAGACCCCAGACTTTCAAAGTCTTTTGACCTTCAGTACAATTACTTGGAGCTTGCATCAGGGGGACGACGTTTGCACGAGCCTGCAAAATTGCTGACCAGGCTTGCAGAGCAGGGACTGAATCCTGCTACGTTTCAAAACCACCTCAAAGCCTTCGACTGGGGAATGCCTCCACACTCCGGGTGGGGCCTTGGCTATGATCGGTTGATGATGGTCCTTACCGGACAACAGAATGTACGGGAGGTTGTTCTGTACCCAAGGGACACTGATAGGCTTACGCCCTAACGCCAATAATTCTTATATCAATTTCTTTTACGAAGCCATCGTCATCATACACAAAAGCCTTCATCTGGCTCTCGGTTGTTGAATAAATAACCCATACGACAGGATTTATCTCCATATATTTTATATCAGTACTCGACGGCCATGGCTTTGCGGGATGCGAATGGAAAATTGCAATTACTTGCATCCCTTTGCTCTCAGCAAGGTTGTATGCATGCAGGAGTTCTGCAGGCTCAATGCTAAATGTGACAGGTGACTCATCACTATTTCGCATTGGCAAAATCTTGACTACCTTAACATTATGACCTAGAAGGAAGGCACAAGACTCATTTGGTAGTGCATTTTTAGCGATTCCTACAAGCTGTCTAATCTGCGCCGCAGTAAGGGAGATAGATTTCATTCAATTTGAAGTAACCTTGCCGGTCATCCACGGGTGAATTGTGCAATAATAGGGATACTCGCCAGCTTTATCAAAAACAAATGGAAAGCTATCTCCAGGGTTCATTATTCCCGAGTCAAAGCTTCCATCTGGCGTCAGTCTATTGTTTTCTACGATCCCCGATGTTACTGTATGCGGCGCAGTATCGTCGTTAACCCACGTCAGCATGCTACCAACGGTAGTCTCCACATTGTTAGGCTCGTAAAATTGGCCATTAGTTGGAACTGATGCTCCAACTGTTATTGACACTGTGGTTACCGAGCCAATTGCCGGAGAAGCGCTTGAAATTGTTGGTGCTGCTGTGGCAGTATTGTTGTCTGTTGCTGGATTGTTGGCTGACTCGCCGGACTGGTTGTTGACCGCTGCGCCTTGCGTCGTCGTGGCATTTTCCGAGCTCTGAGAGGGAGTGGCTGCGCCATCTGAAACTACCAGCGTTGCGACCATAAATGGATGAAGTGTGCAATAGTATTCATATTCTGCAGGCGCAATCTCAGCAGAATTTAGCAGCCAAGTGTCGGCAGGGTTGATTAGGCCAGAGTCAAACACACCTTCTTGACTGCTGGTTACGGTATGTGGCGCGTTGTCTTGGTTTGTCCATTGGACTCCGTCCCCTTGATTGATTGTAATGGGATCTGGGTCGTAGTCAGGATTGCCCTGTGCAGAAGATCCAGGAAGGATTGTTGCGCTGATGGTGTTAGCAGGCGGAGTTGCTGGTTCTTGGGCAGCAGGAGGTTCCCCTCCCTCTTCCTCTTGTTCTTCTTCAAGTGCTGGCGGCCTAGGTGTCACCAGCCCAAATGCGTAAAACGTTGAGCCACCTACAATGGCGGCACCGACAAATATAACAGCCATAGCCTTGAGGTGCTGACTGCCTCGGTATGACGCAACAGCAAGCACTGTGGCTGGAATCGAAATTATAAGCATGAGACCGATGTATGCAAAAATACTTGGAACCTGCGTGCTTACTGTCACAGCCGCAGCAAAACCAAAAGTGACCAAGAAGCCCAGCGTGACAAATGTAGCAGATTTGGCTCTACCTGAGGTCGGAAAGCCATCCTTGAACAGCCCAGAGGCAAGGAAAATCATACCGATGAACATTGTCAAAAGAGTAACGGCATGCATCCCATCGAGGAACGTCTTGGCAATGCCTGAAAGAGAAATTCCGACACCGACGATCCCTATTGAAGTGAGACCAATACCGGGTGTCATAAGGTCCCAGTCAGTCATGTTGTTGTACACTTATTGGGATCTGTTTGGCATACTTAATCGTTTCCTCGGCTACTTAGATACCAGTTGAAATCTTTGCTGGAATGCATCTTCTGCTCGTAAGACGCATGATAGCTGAACCGGTTTGAGTAATTAGCCAGAGATATGATTTTGCAGCAGCGGACAGGAGGAGGAGGATGATGAGTGAAGATTAGTATACGATTAGAGTAGGCCTGACGAAATGCAGTGATCGCTCTTATTCAGAAATAAAGGCAGTACTGGTATCACAATGTCTCTCGAAGGTCCTAGGCGTTTTGTCTAGTGCATTAAAACAAACAAACTGCAAATCTAGAGTTATTGATATCAGGTCTTAAGAGTGCATGCAGTGCACCAAAGAACCGTGCCTATAGCAGACCATTTCGACATAAGCGAGAGCGATACAGTCTGGGATGCTTGGCTTAACACCGTGACTCTGCTAGATATACTCGAGAACATTCAGCAGATTAGTCAATATTATGACTTTCAGCAGGCACGCAACAAGATAGCGAAGATCTATGTGCTTGCTGAATCTCACGCCATAGACAAGAAGAACATGAAATGCTTATGTGGCTTATCAGATGGTGAACATGCATTATTAAAGCGAAAGATGATGAGGTTCTTCAAGCTACAGGTGGCCAACTTGAAGCATTTTGTATATTGACCAGCGAGAGAACGAATAAATTAAATGCGAGCAAGGGGAGAACTTCGATCGAGTTAAGCCTGTGACGGTACGTGACTACGTAGAAGTTTCAAAACCAAGAATCGTGGTTGTCCTTGTAGTAACGGCTGTTGCTTCACTTTTAGCGGCTAGCAGGTTTGATTCTACCCCTGATATTGCATGGGATGTCAGTGCTTGGCAGATAGGCTTTCTGACTCTTGCAGGCGCTCTAGCTTCAATGGGAGCCAGTGCTCTTAATCACTATTATGATAGAGATATTGACAGGATAATGCAGCGGACTGCAAAGCGACCAATACCTGACGGGAGGCTTTCCGCAAAGAGTGTGTTTGCATATGGGTTTACGCTATGCACACTTTCGATTGTCATTGCATTTTTTACCCTTAATCCAGTTGCCACCGGAATGATTGCTATAGGGATCCTCTTTTACGTCTTGATATACACAGCTTGGCTCAAGCGCAGTAATGCCTCAAATATCGTCATTGGGGGCTTTGCGGGAAGCGCCGCTTCTATGGCGGGCTGGGCCACTGCAACCGGATCGATTGATCTATTGGGCTTTTTGGTAGGATGGCTCGTTTTCATGTGGACGCCTCCTCACTTTTGGTGCCTTGCAATAAGGGCAAGAGAAGAGTATGCAAGCGTACATGTTCCGATGCTACCTGTGCTGATTGGAAATCAGAGGACAGCAAGCTATATCATGATCAATACCGCAATCCTGTTGCCATATTCAGTAGCTCTTGCATTTTTTGGACTTGGTTTGCTATACACCGCGGTTGCAGCAGTTTCTGGGTCGTTAATGCTAGCCTATCACTACAAGTTGACAAAGAACCCAACGCCAGAATTTGCATGGAAAGCATACAAGGTCACTGCACCATATCTTGTGGTGATATTTGTCGCGCTAGCGCTTGATGCCTTATTTTACTATCCACTAGTGCCACAATTTTATATTCATCTCCTTCCTGTTGTCAGTTAAGAACGGGTCTCGGAATCTGCTACCAGCTCGATTCTGCGCTTGTCCTTAGTTACCCAGGAAACCCTTACAAGGCCGTATATTTCGAGGTCCATCAGAGTCTTATTAAAGTCAGAATCCGCAAGTGTGAGACCCTCCTTTTGGAGAGCGTTCATAAGGTCACTATCTGTCATCGTGCCTGCTTGGCGGATCTTCTCATATACAAGGTTTCGAACTGGATATTTCATTATTATCATTCATCCCTGAAGGTCCTAACGACGTGTGAAATCAAAATACATGCATTAAGATAGATAGATAAGGATTTCGGCTGTCACAATCGACATCAACAAAACTAAATACCTAAAAGACTATCAAGAGAGTCGTCATGGCGCTAAACGTAGTGTTATAACAATGGCAGCAATCGCTCCTAAAAATCCATCCGTCTTATCAATAATCTTTTCATCAAAGATGAACAAACAAGCAATCAATCGAGCAGGCCGATCAGACCTAGAGTCTTTTGTTTTACATTTGTTTTTATCTTCAAGAAAAATATAAGATGGCAAATCTATCTCTTAAATTGTATTTTTGATACAGTAGATTTTCTAAACAGTATTGTTGCTGGATATCTTGGCTGACTAGCTCGATTTTTCATGGAGAAAGA
The DNA here is from genome assembly GCA_964464485.1 of uncultured Nitrososphaera sp. GTDB lineage: Archaea > Thermoproteota > Nitrososphaeria > Nitrososphaerales > Nitrososphaeraceae > Nitrososphaera. The sequence continues at coordinate 14,416 of CAYXGH010000006.1, read as the reverse complement.
ATCTCTTTTGAGACAGAAAAAAGCCGCAGCAACGGATTGTTTCTTATTTTCCTCATCTCTAACAACATTTTTTGCGAGCTATATCAAAGCTAACAAAACCACTGCAATTATTGTTATGGTTTGATCCCAAACCTCAAAGACAGGTACCTTGACAGATAGAGGCAACCAAAGAGCCTCAGAGGAGCCTATTCATAACATGCATGTATTATGATTAACCGTAAAAGGTCCTATCAATAGGCTTAGGCATGGCATATGTAACATTTTTCTTCATCGATTCGTACCAGTCCTCGACATCCTTTGTTATTGATGGACGTACGAGTTTTAACGCGTTGGCAAAGTTTGCACTTGAGATGACATCAGACCTGTTCTGGAGAGCTAGGACACCAGCTTCTCTACAAAGGGCAACCAAGTCTGCTCCGCTAAAGTTCTTTGTGGACTGAGCTATTCCTTCCAAGTCCATGTCGGCTGCAAGTGGCATAGCCCGTGAGGTTATCCTCAGTATCTCAAGCCTTGCCTTCTCATCAGGGGGTCCGACATAGATTATCTGGTCAAGTCTGCCTGGCCGCAACAATGAGGTGTCGATTAGATCCGGCCTGTTTGTAATGCCAACTACTATCACTCCAGCACTTCCTGCATCATCCATTTCTGTCAGTATCTGACTGAGAACCCGCTCGTTCCCTAATACGTCATCTTCATATGCCCTTGGTCTTGCAAGGGAATCGAGCTCATCAAACACAACTATGCAAGGTGATGAAGCCTTGGCCTTTCTAAAGATTTCCCGTATCGCCTTCTCTGACTCGCCGACCCACTTGCTGAGCACTTCAGGTCCCCGCACGACGATAATGTTGGCATTGCTCTCTGTGGCTAATGCCTTAGCAAGGAGAGTCTTGCCTGTGCCGGGAGGACCATAGAGCAATACTCCTCTTGATGGTCTAATGCCCATCTTGGCAAACTTGTCTGGCTCTTTGATTCCCGTTATGAGGTTGTCATGCAGAGTCCTCTTTGCTTCATACAAGCCGCCAACATCCTCCCATTTGACGCCTGCTGCTTCTACGTAAAATTCCCTCATTGCCGTCGGGATGATTTCTTTCATCCCTTCCCTAAAGTCGCGATCAGTGATCATCATGCTCTCAAGGATCTCTGGTGAGATCCTGTCACCCTCTAGTTCGATCTCAGGCAGGCATCGCCTTAAGGCTTTCATGGCGGCTTCTCTGCACAGTGCCTTAATGTCTGCGCCTGTGTATCCGTGAAGTCTAGCCGCAAGTTCTTGCAGGTTAATGTCTTCTGAGAGTGGCATACCACGCGTGTGAATCTGCAGTATCTCGAGCCTGCCCTCTACGTTTGGCACACCTATTTCGATTTCCCTATCAAACCTGCCTGGCCGCCTTAATGCTGGATCCAAGCTTTCCGACCTATTGGTGGCTCCAAGTACAATAACTTGGCCACGGTCGGACATGCCGTCCATCAACGCTAGCAGCTGTGCCACCACGCGTTTTTCAACATCACCAAATGCCTCTTCTCTTTTTGGAGCAATAGCGTCAATTTCGTCGATGAATATTATGCTGGGGGCAGATTCTCGAGCCTCCTTGAAAATGTCTCGTAATCTTGCCTCAGTTTCGCCATAATACTTGTTCATGATTTCCGGGCCATTGATTATGAAAAAGTTCGCCTCAGACTCTGAGGCCAATGCCTTTGCTATAAGTGTCTTGCCACAACCTGGAGATCCGTACATTAAGATGCCACTATGAGGCTCTATCCCGAGCCTTGCAAAGACCTCAGGATGGCGCATAGGAAGCTCGACTATTTCTCGCAGTCTTTTTATTTGTTCTTTCATTCCACCTATCTCTTCGTATGTGACGCGTGGCTTTCTGTCACTTGTGATCTCGGCCATTATAGTGAGTCTTGTTGATTGCTCTATTCTAGAAATGACCTTCGGTATTACTCTTTGAATGTTAAAGTCCATCTGGTTGCCCAAAATGACTACTGAAATTTCGTCACCCTCACTGATGGGATAGCCTTTGAGCCTATGCTTGACAAAATCACAAAATTCCTTGTCGACTGTGATATTGCTATTGCCTAGCGGCATCAGGGTGACGCTCTTTGCTTGCCTGCAATCTATCTTTTTGACATTTAAAAGGTCGTTGAGTCCTGCACCTGCATTCTTCCTTGTCTGGCCATCTATCCTGATAATGTCTGGTTCCTTTTCTTCCTCATCCGCTGGCCATGCAGTCACTGCTGTTGTGCGCTTCCCTAAGATCTCGATGACTTCTCCAGCCTGTATTCCGAGATGCTCCATATGGCGTGGATCCATTCTGGCTCGCCTCTTGCCTACATCGCGATGCTTGGCTTCCGCTACTCTAAGCTGGATGGGCGACGATTCGTCACTTCCAGCGCGCATTTTTTTCAATCCCCAGGAGCCTCCGCTATTATTAGTGATATTATATTACTTCATTCTTACTGACTGCCTGCTGATATTCGTTACCTCTATCTCGCCTACACCTTCGACACTTTTGATAGATTCTTCAAGCTTGTCCATTTGTCCCTCCGCGTCATCCAGCAAAAAGTCGCCGACAATTGCTTTCAGCCCAAAGGCAATTGGCTCCATTGAGCTGCTTTTCATCTCCATTCCTTGTGGCACAGATTTCTTTATCGACTCGACAACATTTTCAAGGTTGGACTCAGCCTCAGCTGGAAGTATTCTTATCCTAACTACCAATCGTGCCATGGCTATGGCCCCTCAAAACCGCAGCCTATGCATTTATAGGGTCTTGCGAACTCACGGCAGCTCTCGCATCGCCACATCAGAACATATCCACAATTTGCACAGTAATACTTAACACACTCGTCATTAGGCATAATTGGCCTGCCACATGAACTGCAGACTGGCAATTGCAATGGCTTGGACATCAGTGCTGCTTCTTGCGAGTAAGGGAATTTATATCTTCCTTAGCTCTCCGGGATTAAGCGCCTTATTTCGTTACCAAGCAGAGCTTTGGCCATTCTGGCAGCGCCTTTTGCTCCCAGTATCTTAGCAAGTGCAGTAGAGTGAAAGTCAAAGTCGCCATTAATAGACGCCTCTTGAGCAATCTCTGTTGGTATCGACGCAATCAAGTCGTCTATAGCCTTGTTGTCCATCCGCTCTAAAAGCCGGCGCGCAAGTAACATCTTGTCAAATTCGGGCTTGAACATAGACAACCAGTTAGTTTCGTACTGCTTTAGCAACAGCCGTTGCTTCTGCCTATCATCATTCTTTTTGTCTGCTGCTTCCACCAGAGCTCGCCCTGCCAGCACGCCCCCCATGCCGCAGGTGTAAATACCTCCCGCAGTTGTCGGCTTGCTCTGGCCTGCTGCGTCGCCCACAATTATCGTCCTGTCAAATACAAAACTTCGCAATGGCCCGCTAATCCATATAGGTGCGTAAACTTTGCGCACTACAGAGTACTTTCCCTTGCCATCAATGTAACTCTGGAGCGCGCTTGCAGCATTAATCCGCCTACCCGCAACGCCTACTTTGCCTCTTCCTCGACCAGTAGGGATTATCCATGCAAAAAAACCTGGATATTGCTGGCTATTAAATGCGACCTCAATGGTGTGCGGCTCTATCCATGAAGCATAAACTTCATATTGAGCCGAGTGGAGAACGCCATCCCTGTTTCTACTAATTATTGATGCTATACCTCTTGCGTCTACAAAAAAGTTGCATGAAAAGTCACCTTCAGAGGTCTTGACTACATATTCAGATCCTTCTTTTCCAAAAGATCGCATTGAGCATTTTACTCTTATCTCGGCACCTTTCTTTTGCGCCTGAAAGGCGATCTGCTTGTCAAATGCGCGCCTGTCTAGCACGATGACTTTTTGTCTTTCTGCGCTGATTTCAAAACAGCTTGAAGGAGAAAAGATCTTGGCGTACGCTATTCTATTGTTCTCTATTGTGTCGATATCCGGCACGATGCCTAGGTTCCGAATGCCAGAAATGCTTACAAGCCCGCCGCAGTGCTCCGGAGTGCCAATTTCCGCGTCTTCCTCAAGTACTGCAACAGAAAGGCCTCCAGCAGCAATTTCACGGGCAGCAAGGAGCCCGGAGATGCTTCCTCCTGCGATCACCACGTCATAATCAGGCATCTGGCAAATGACTAGTAATGTATTTTTCAGTCTGTTAATTAAACTATGAGCAAGCAAGTATCAGATATGGACTTTAAGCAGGTAATTATTGTCAGGCGTGATCTCAACATGGGTACCGGCAAGATAGCCGCACAGGTTGCCCATGCTGCGGTCATGGGTGCAGAAAAGGTAAAGGCATCGAGAAGAGGATGGTTCGACTGTTGGTTTGCAGCCGGCCAGGCCAAGGTAGTAGTGAAGGTAAAGAATATCGAAGAATTGATGGATGTAAGAATGCGAGCCGAAGAGATATACCTGCCTGTCGTGCAGGTAAAGGATAGTGGCTTGACACAGATACCATCAGGCACAATTACTTGCATAGGAATAGGGCCTGCTCCTTCAGAGCTTATTGACAAAGTAACATTTGAGCTCAAGCTCCTCTAGCGTCGGCCGATCAGAATTATGCCTAAAATTATCAGGCCTGTCGCAATACCTTGAAATACAGTTATGGATTCTCCAAGCGCCAGCGCTGCGATTACTATACCAAAAACAGGAGTCAATGAAAACATTGACATCGTCCTTACGGTTCCAATTCTCTTGATGCCTTCGAGGAATAACAGGAGCGCGCCACCAAACCCTGCGATTGACATTCCAACTATTAGGACCCACATGTCAAATTTGATCCCCATGATGATACTTCCTTTGCCAAGTGCTAAAGCTATTGCAATCAGAACAAGACCGCCGGCAAGTGACTTAACCATCGCTATCTTGGCAGGGCTTGCCCTTGACGTGAGACGCCTGCTGACGTTATTGTCTATTGCCCACATGAACATCGATGCCAGTATCATGATGTTACCCGCGTGCAATTGAACGATGCTCTCTAAAGCTTTCAGATCTTCTGTGGTAGCTATGATTAGTCCTATCACTACTAAAATTACTGCAAACAGCCCTACTCTTCCATGGGGTTTTTCCCCAAAAAATATTGATGAAAGTGCTATCGTAAATACAATCTCGCCATTTGTCAATATGGCTGCAGTGGAGGCAGCTGTCTGCTGAAGGCCATACATCAAAAGTACCGGCGCCAACACTCCTCCAAAAATTGTTACGATTACTACATAGAAATAGTCGTCTCTTCTTTCAAACGTGAATGATGCCTTTGCAAATGGAATCAGGGCTAGCCCGGAGATAGTATAGACTACTGCTGTTAGAGCAAGCGGGTCTATCGTAGCAAGAGGAACTTTTGCTAGGCTGAATACAGAGCCAAAAAGAACCGCGGCAAACAATACAGACAGGTAGCCTATTAGAAGCGGCTGCCTGTGGCTCTCTTCTCCTTTTTCTGTAACCAAGCAAGTCTGCTAATAGTCCTGATCCGTATTTCTGCCTATAGCTCCGACAAGAGATATAAAGTGGAAAAGCCGGTGCTTTTCTAGCCGTTGCCAGATTCGTCCAGGAAAAAAAATACAAGCCCATCATCTAAAAAGATTATTACGTACGCTATAATTGGCATTGTGGCCGTTGCCGCAGTCTATATTTTTATGTCTTCACGCAGTGTCCCTGAAATCGGTGGTCCTGCAACAAATATGCAACAAAATGATCAAGCGATGGCGCAACGGTTCGAGCAACAATTCTGCGGCACTAACACGTCGCCAAATTCTAATGCGTATATTACTGAGGTTTCTTTGCCTACAGAATGTGAAATGCCAGTCGGCATTGCCATCGATGGCGCAAAGGTGTGGTATGTATCAACAAAACATGGCCTTCTAGGCAGCTATGATAGTGCTTCAGGTACATTCGCTGAATACGAAATCCCATCATGGCCAACCCGTTTGCTGCCCTTTACATCAGTACCTTCATGGTTGATGTCATGGACGGTAAAGCTCGATAGCAGCGGCGGAAATGTATGGTTTACCGACCAAAACAATACAATATGGCGCTTTAACAAGTCAACAGAGGCTTTTGATATGTTCAAAGTACCAGCCAAATATCCTTCTATGATGGACTTTGACTCAAATGGTAACTTGTACTTTATAGGAATAAATTCTCAATCTCTTTTTTTTGGCAATGTATCTAGGATCCAAAATGCAACCTCGGAAGGATTTAGAGAAATTTCGTTACCACTTGAGGGGTTTGCCGGCATCAGTTCGGATCTAGTTACCTCCGGCGGATTGGTAGTTGATAGGGAGCAAAATGACGTGTGGGTTTCGCTGCTTGCCTTCCAACAAAAGAAAGGTCAGCTCTTCCAGTATGATATTGAAAATGACAGAGTTGTCCGCATAGTAGATCTCCCACCCGATCTTGGCTCACCTGTAGGAATGGAGCTTGACAATTATGGAAATGTCTGGGTGGCAGATCACGGCACTAGCACATTCTTCAAATACGATCCTGCCATGGACAATATAACAACATTTGTAACCTCAATAGCATCTCCCAAGATCTATGGCGGTAGTACCCCTCCAAGCGCGTATACACTTCCATATTGGATAGATAAAGGCGGTGACGGCTCTTTGTGGTTCAATGAGCATACCGGTAACAAGATGGCCCGCTTTGATCCTGAAGAGCTTGCACTGGTCGAATATTGGGTACCTTCGCAAAACAGAGCCTGGACAATTTGTCCCCCTGAAGCAACAGCATGCGGCATTGCAAATGTTATGCAGTTTGCTGTAGATCCAGAGAATCAGCTATGGTTCACTGAGTGGACAGAAAATAAGATCGCCAAACTAGATGCATCAAAGCAGGTGCCAGTTTCAGTTTCGACACCGGCCGAAGTTGCAGTTGCAAGAGGTGAAAGCACAGAGATCAAAGTGACAGTAGCTGCATCAAGCGATTTCAGCGGTGAAATGATGGCCGCCGGAACATTCATGCCAAATGGGGCTCTTGGTAATTCGACTGGCATTTTCAGCGAAGAATCTGTGTCTCTCACATCTGGAGTTTCAAAAGAGGTTTCATATACGTTTACCGCAGCTGACAATCTAGAGCAAGGGCAATATATGATAATGCTTGGAGCTGGCAATGATGACGTTTCCTACATGAAAGCAGTCAGAGTCAACATAATTTAGAACTGCTATGTCTTCTGATAAGACAAAGCAGGAAAAGTGTATCTGTGCACACACGTACTCGTTGTAGTCCTATTGATAAAATCTATAACTCAATTATGAAGGTATTGCAGTCCGTGAAGTGAAGCCTAATGGTGATTTAGAATGACTAGGCCAGGCATATCGTCGCCTGCTAGGTAACGCAGCGTTGCGCCGCCGCCAGTTGACACATGGCTTACTTCGTTCTCAGCAACGCCAGCTCTCTTCATTGCTTCGAGCGTGTCGCCCCCGCCTATGAGGGTCTTGCTTCCCCGCCAGTATGCAAGGGCCATGCTCTTAGCGATGTTTATTGTACCATTTGAAAATGCCTTTATCTCAAACATACCCATTGGGCCGTTCCAAAAGATAGCACCTCCTCCATTTGAACCCACTTCTGCGGAATAGCGTTCAACTGTTTGGTTGCCTATGTCAAAGCCAGACATACCAGATGGGATGTCGCCGCTAACCATGGTGACCGAGGCATCGTCTGGGGAAATGGCGCAAACGTGATCAGTAGGGAGCAATATCTTGTCGCCATAAGTGGAAAGCGCCTTTTCGACCCATAGTATGTGCTCGTGATCTATAATCGAGTTCCCAGTATTGAGACCCTTTGCCTTGAGAAAAGTATACGCCGCTGCACCACCTACTATCACCTTGTCTGCCTTTGGCAACAAATGCTCAAGCGCTCCTATCTTATCTTTTATCTTTACTCCCCCCAGCACAAGAGTAAATGGCCTAATCGGGTTTTCCCTTATCATTGAAAGGTACTTTACTTCCTTTATCAGATTAAAGCCTGCCAGCCGGATATCAAACATCCACGCGGCACCATAAGTCGAAGAATGCTTTCTATGGGATGTGCTAAAGGCGTCATTGACATAAATATCTGCAAGAGAAGCAAGCTTTTTGCTAAACTCTGGGTCATTTGACTCTTCTTCCTTGTAGAAACGCAGGTTCTCAAGCAGCAGGATGTCTCCTTTATTCATTTTGTCTATGTTTTCCTCGATTTCTACACCCACACAGTCACTTGCAAACCGTATTGGTGGCCTTGATCTGCCTATGATCTCAGTCAGCCGTTTGGCTACAGGCGCAATAGAATATTTCTGGTCATGACCTTCAGGCCTTCCAAGATGCGAAGCCAATATGACCTTGGCTTTCCGTTTTGTCAAATATTCAATTGTCGGAAGAGACATTCGGATTCTATAATCCTCACCTATCGCCCCGTTGTTTATGCTGACATTAAAATCAACTCGAACAAAAACCCTCTTGCCATCAAATTGCGAGTCTTCCAAGTCTGAAAGTGTTCTCAGGTACAACTGAACAATTGGTAAATGGTTAAGGTTTATTTATCTGTATAATAGAGAACCATACTCTCGCCACATAAAACTCTTAGCCAAGAATATTCGTTTCTGTTACTCTTCGTATCTTCTTTGAAACGTTAAATACGATGGGCCATAAATATAGTTAGTATTAGCGTGAGCAGCAGCAAGCCCTCAGCCGGTAAGCCGGCCGATCTTGTCAATGAAGGTCTTATTGCAGGACAGAAGATTGCCAAGATTTCTGTTATAACCTTGCTGAGCATAGGAGTTGTCGAAATTATAATGGGTCAAATAAGCGGCAGCGTTGTTGCAACAGCAGACGGCATAGATTCACTTTCAGATGCAATGATATCTTTCATAGTGCTTATCGGGTTACGCATAGCACACAGGCCGGCAGACAGGAAATTCCCTTTCGGTTACCACAAAGTGGAAAGTTTTGCTGCACTGATTGCCGCTATTGGTATGATTGGAATAGGAGTATTCATCTTTTATCACTCGTTTGAAGCGCTAGTCGACCCAAGAGAGATTAAGCAACCAATATTGACAATGATCGTGCTAGCTGCCGCAGGTGGTATTTCCCTTCATAGAGCATTTCAAATGAATTCAATAGCCAACAAATACAACCTCTTGTCATTAAAGACAGATGCCAAAAATTCCATAAAAGATGGCTCTGCATCTGTTATTGGTTTTTTCAGCGTCCTAATTGCATCACAGTTTGGCTTTCTCCAGATGGATGCGATAGGGGGTATGATAATTGCAGGTTATATATTTTCAGTGTCATATATTTCCCTCAAGCAGTCCTCGCTGATTTTGGTGGACTCGTGGCAGAATCCAAAATTGACTGATATGGTGAAGCGGATAGTAGAAGAAAAGTTCAAGGAAGAAAATATCAGGGTCAAGTCAGTCCTGCTACGTCCAGCAGGAGCACTGGCACAAGCTGAAGTACATCTTGAGATCGATGGTAACAAAAGGCTTGAAGATGTAGAATTATTGCTTGTTATGATAGAAATGTCCATCCGCTCGCAGATCCCTGCAATAGCAAGAATATCCTCAATACCGCATTCGCGTCCGCAGCAAAAACAAGAAACGACGGCAAGAAAGTTTGGTGGGATTTTAGGTGACAGGAAAAACCAGCCCGGATCCGTTCCCCACAAGTAATTTTGTTAGAGGTCGATTTCATTTAGTTCGGTCAGTTTCTTGGGGGATATCCAAAATGAAAAAAATATAAAAATAATATGTTCAGTGCGATCTAAAGTGGCTAATTTTTTTATCTGTTGAACAAGAAATTGGTGCCTAGTGACTCGACTCTACGTGGCTGCTCAATTCATCATCAGTCTTGAATGCTGCATTGCAAAGGTTACAGACAGAGACGCGCTCCTCCTGTCCCGAGGATTCCTGAGAAACAAGAAATGGTCTTTCTTCTTGGGCTCTCGGCGGGATTTTGGGCATATTGATCTGAAATCTGCGCACGACGTTTGATACGTCAACTGTAGGGGCGCTGCTGTAGTGATAGTTGTAGGGGTCTGGTGCTGCGTTTCTCTCATAATTGGTCTTTACCGCCTCTTCTGGGATCTTTAGCCATACCACCTTGCCGTCCCAACCTTCAACCCTGTGAAGAGGAATGTAGTACCGATGGACATTGACAAGTCCTTTTTTTACGACTATGAAGTTGCGGCTTACTGCTTCAATGTCTCCTACGTCTTGGTCGTCGCTTGTATATACTGACTCGCTGATAAGGTCAGTCCAACTTGAACGCTCATCGGGCACATTGAAGATACGCTAAAAAACTATTTAGCAATTCTAATTGTGGGCAAGACTGCTTCCGCCAAAATTTTTAGAATTACAAATTTGTTTGGTTGTTTTATTTTTGGTATTTTAAAAACTGCTAGAATACTTGGGTAGTTGGTTTCTTCCTGTTTCTGCTATAAAATACAATATTTTGTATTGGTGCTAGCGAGAATTTTTGTGTGTTTATAGGATAAACATGCATTCATTCCAACTGTCAATTTCGTGACAGCAAAGTACACAAGCGATTACGTAGAGTTTGTTGGACGTAAAACTGCGGACAGGAACTTTGAGCCACTACAAGAACTTGATGAAAGAGACTATGAAATTCTAGACACCTTCAACCCAGACCAGATAATTCCTTTCCTTCTGATCGACGGCCAGTTTATGCAAGTGGGCTCCGGCTATAGTCCACAACTTATGGAAGGTATGAATCATGCAAAGGTCAAAGAAGAGGTTCAAAATCCTGTATCAACAGTAGGCAAGGCCATAAAAACAGAAGCAGACAACATTACTGCGCTTATCTGCAAGAGTATAGGTGATAATGCAAATGTATGCAACATAGAAGACGTAAAGTCGTTGGCTGACAAGATTTGATTTGATCTAATCTTCAGCTGTTGCCATTGCCTGCTCTTTTAGCGGCGTTATCCTAGTAACTGTTGGCCTGCCGATCTTGCTTGCTGCAATCTTAAACCCGTCCTGTGCAAGTTCAAGATTTGGAGCGGTGACGTATGCTTCAAAGATCACTTGACCTGGTCTGATCCTTGCGGCAAGACCAGTTGACTTACCAAAAGCCCTCCTCATTCCCTCCTGAAGTCGGTCTGCGCCTGCAGTTGCAATCATTTTGTTCTCTCTGAGGAACACATGGGGATATACGCGCAACATAGAAAAGAAGCTAGTCTCCCCTGCTTGTGCCATCCTTTTGTTTGCTCCAAGTCTGGCGGCTTCTAGGGCGTTGTGCCGTATCTGGAGCTTCTCAGTCGCTATAAGTTCGATCTTGTAATCATAATTGTCTCCTGCGAGCCCAGATGAAAACCTAGCGATTTTCATCTGCGGCTTGCCAGCTATGTATTCTCGTCTTACATACGGCATACCGCGACTTTCTCGATAATTAACACCCTTCATATCTCAATGCACCAAATCTTGGCTAACGATCAATTTTGGTGATTTGCTCTGATTTAATCGTTATGTCATCCTCCAAAGAACTATGATTTTGCCAGCAGTTTAGTTAATTAATCACCTTTACAAGATAGCTCTGATGTCATCCTCCCCGCCTGCAACGAGCCCCCGACCGTTGTCTGAGAAAATAAGTGAACCGGTAGTCGCCGCAGCAGAAGTACAACCCTCGATAATAGAGGGGTACTTGGCAGGCAATCGCAAGATAGTGGTTGATGAAACTCGCTTTCAGGATGAACTGCGTACCAAAGGTTTTGGAGAGAAAGAAAATGCGGAATTCATCCTTAAGCCGTACGAGGCTTTATATCTATTTCACACAAAACGCCTAAAGCTCAAGAACAAACCGGCCATAGGCTTCAACTCGCTCTTTGAACTACTACTAAAACACAACAGAAACATTATGAGCGAGTTTCTTGTTTATCGCGACCTGCGAAGCAGGGGCTATGTGGCCAAGGAGGGCTTTGGCTTTGGCAACGACTTTCGGGTATATGAACGAGGTGATTACGAGAAAAAGCCTGCAAAGTACGTCGTCTTTGGTATAAATGAGGGCACAAACACTACAGCCAAAGAATTTGCTTCGGCCGTCAGCCAAATACAAAAGATGGGCAAGGAAGCAGTCGTGGCAGTAATAGAGAGGAGAGGCGAAGTGATATACTACAAGGCATCAACAATACACTTTACAGACAATAACAATTACAACAACAATCCGGTAGCAAAAATAGTCGATAAAAAACTCGACTGAAAGTAGACAGAATAGATGTGACAACCTTGATATTCAAAGAAATTTTCTGCTCTGACTGCAAGATGGTACTTGCGAGATACTCCACAAAATACTTTACAGACCTCAACATAAATGTGCTTGTACGATCACATTTTTCTACGCACGTTAAGAATGGTCATTCCATGGAAATGAGGCTTGTAGAAATGGAGGACTGTGATTCCAAATAGATTAATCATAACAATAATTTGTAAGCGATTTATATTCCTAAGAGCAATAACATGCATGCGACAGCCCAGTCTGTGCGACAGAATTATCAAGCTTGACCGCAGCATACGCTTCGTAGGTATCGTCAATAATAGAGGCGAAGTCATTGAAGGTGGATTCAAGCAAGGGATCGAGCCGCTGCTAAATGGGACTGATGAGCAGCAGCTGTACATCCATTCGCTGTCGAACCTCTCAATGCTGCAATCCTACAGCGATAGGCTTGGAACAGTGCGCTACAGCCTAACTGAGCATGAAAGGGTCACACTCATGACTTTTCCCCTTAGAGACGGTATACTCTGCCTTTCTGCGATGCCCAAGGCTAATATGAACAAGATCCGTGACAAAGTAATGAAGGCACTCAAGAGTAGGAGCAGTAGCAGTACCACTGGCACCAACAAGCCAACAAGAAAAGAACAAAAATAATATAAGAGAAGAAAACCCAAAAATTCACTAAGAGCCTATCCCAAAATTATTGACATCACAGTCACAACTGCATGACGAGCACAGATTTAGCTTGATTCTACATCTGTATAATATGATTTGACACGCCTCCTCCGCAGGAAGAATAAGAATAAGAAGAAGAAGCATCTTTCCACGATAAAGAAGATTCCCGACAGGGTCTGGAACGAGGTAAAGGAGATACTACCTAAAGAAAAACCACCCAAAACAGTGGGGCGTCCATCAGTACCGTACAGGACTGTCCTTGATGGCATCCTGTACGTACTGAGGACAGGGTGCCAGTGGAAGTCACTGCCAGAGGAGTATGGCTCAGGGTCCACCTGTCATCGTAGGTTCCAGGAATGGGTTAGGATGGGTGTATTCCATAAACTATGGGTTAGGCTGCTGGAAATATACAATGACATTCACGGTATCAAATGGAAATGGCAGTCCCTTGATAGTGTTTCTATCAAAGCACCCTTAGGGGGGACAGGACTGGCCGTAATCCAACAGACAGAGGGAAGTTAGGTACCAAGAGGAATGTACTGACCGACCAAAAGGGCGTTCCATTATCAGCTGTCATAACGGCTGCCAACATACATGACATGAAGGCGGCAACAGAAACGTTGGACAGTATCGTAATCAAAAGACCCAGACTCCAGAAGTACAGGCTGCAGCACCTATGTCTTGACAAAGGGTATGATTTCCCAGAAATAGAATGGGAGGTTGTCAAGAGAAGGTACGTACCGCATATACGCCACAAGTGTGAGAAGAAGAAGATAGGATACAAGAGGAGGAAGCGACGATGGGTCGTAGAGCGTACAAATTCCTGGCATAATAGATTCAGGAAATTGTTAACCAGGTATGAGAAGAAATCTGAGAACTATCTAGGGTTGGTACAACTGGCATGCTGTATCATTATTTACAGGAGGTTAATTTTGGGATAGGCTCTAAGTCAAAGGTATATGTTAGCAAGAAAATTACCCTGCTCCTGCCACACTAAGATTTGTTCTCTCTAATATAGCTGGCTTAATAAGTAATCCAATTTTGAGGATGCTCAAGTTCGTTTCAACTGCATTATATGCATCACTTAAATGCCTCTGACCTAGGAACGGCTTTGGACAGTGTACAAATCACAGGTAGGATTTTTTATCTGCTTGCTGTTTCATATGGCTGGCTATAGGAGGCTGATGACGACGTAACAGTCCTCCCATTATCTGCCAGCAAAGGCAGACGAGATGAAGAGAATTTAACCGGACTGCCGAATCCCTGTAGCCTAAGCATAGGAGGACATGATCCTTCCTATGCTTATCAGATCTTCCTTGAACCACTTCGTTTTTTGCATGGATTGGAATACAGATTCTCCAGAGATGGCTTAGGTGAACGAACATTATGAGTTATTGAAGAAAAATGCTTCGATATGTCACTCATACTATATCTCTTCTCGTCCTCCTATATCAAAAGAAGATAAAAAACCTGTCATAGAGGTGATGGCCCTGTTAACTTAAGGAATCCATATTTGACTGTCAACCCATAATATTACATGC
>CAYXGH010000005.1:14394-20731 GCA_964464485.1 uncultured Nitrososphaera sp. | reverse complement strand
CGTCAAAGCGCGTAAGGATGATTTTCTCTGTTATGGCTAGCCCTAACAGAATCGACATTCTGCGAATTTTGAATGCAAAGGGCCCCCTGACATACTCGGAACTAAAGGCTCTTGCGGGCTTTAAATCAAAGAAAGAGTCTGGCAAGTTTGCTTATCACCTGAGGAAGCTGCTTCGCCAGCTGCTGGTTGCCCTCAACAAGACGGAGCGTCGGTACACCATCACGAACCTTGGTAAACTGGTGCTGAGCCTTGCCCGCCAGATTGAGGAGCGTTCAATCATAGAGAGCGGCAAGATGTATGTGAGGACAAACAAGCATACCATTGAGGAGTTCAATTCCCACAAAATAATCCAATCCCTTGTAAGGGAAGCCAATCTGCCGCTTGAGCAGGCCCACAAAATCACTGAAGAAGTAGAGAACAAGATCTACAGGTTCCAGACAACCTATCTAACATCATCGCTCATACGTGAGACCGTCAACTCTATTCTCATGGAGCACGGCCACGAGGAATATAGAAACAAGTTAGCGCGGCTGGGTCTCCCGTCCTCAGACATTGTTCAGCTGCTCTCCCAAGACGAGCCAGCCCGAAATGGAATAGAGCGTGTCATGACAAGGACTGCTGGCGCGGTCTTTTCTGAATACTTACTGTTCAACATGCTGCCAAAGGACATTGCAGATATGCATCTAGCAGGCGAGATCAACCTTTCTAATACCCCTGTCTGGGGTTTATTGCCCGATACTGTATTCATTGACCTGTCAGAACTGAAAGGCGGCTTGGATCTAAAAGGGAAATTCTTGAATATGGCTAGGATCCCCCCAATTAAAAGCTCTGACGATGCTGTCACAACCCTGCCAGCATTGGTCTCGCTCCTTTCAAGAGAAGCGTCAACAGAAGTTGTGCTCGAAGGCTACGTGTCGGCGCTGCTTAACAATGTCAATGATCCAGAGGACATTACCTCTCGGTTTGCAAGGGCGCTTCTGGCCTCGTCAGGTGCACCATCATATTCTGCCGGTATGCCTGTAACCACCATTGCAGTGCAAACTGACAGCCTAGATGCCCAGCAGCTCAATGCGCTCTTGGATGGCTACAGGAAGTATGTCAATAATACGCCCATGCCCCGGCTTGGCCTTTCGCTGTCAGGCAGGATGACCGACAGCCTTGACCACATCATAGCAGCAGTACGAAGCGGAGGCATAATTTCGATTGGCAACAACAAGGTGCGGGCAAGCAATGGCATCAAAAAGGCAGACGTCAAAGCTACAGTTGCAATGTCGCTCCATCTGCTTTCGATAAACTTGCCAAGGCTTGCATATGAATCAAATAAGGACGAAACTTACTTCCGCGCCAAGCTTGCGCTCATGATAAAACCATCGCTTGCCGCAATGTCGCTCCGAAAAAAAATAATTGTCGACTATGTTAAAAAGGGGATGATGCCTGCACTTGCAAGTGCGAGCCAGTTGATGCAGATGAGCACAGCTAGCATAGCACTCAACCTTACTGGCACTAGGGAGTCAGTCTATAACATACTAGGAGAGTCTTCTAGTGAAGTGCTTCAGAAAGTGCTAAAGACTGCTGCCGAAGTGACCGACGGGCAGGGCAAGATGCTTGGAGAGGAAGGAGCTGGCATTGCAATGGTTTCAGACGACAGCGGGTCTAGGCTTGCTACCCTCGATTCTGAGAAGTATGGCAAGGTCTCTCTTCTGCAATCGCAGAATACAACCAGCTATTCCCAAGGCATGACACTCAATGGCAGAGATATCCTTAATGACGGCAAAGCTTCAATTCAAGAATGTCTGGCAATTGACAAGCTGCTGAATGGAGGTTTTACCGCATCGCTTGACCTGACAAACCTGTCGCCTACAGAAATGAAAAGTGCAATAGAAACTGCTGTACAAGAGCTACCGTTCCTGCGCCTCAGTATTGGATTTGCAGTCTGCACAACGTGTGGTCAGCGCTCAAAAGAAGGTGTAGACATATGCGACTTCTGCAAGTCGCCTCACAAGGTGCCTCTCTATTTGTAACTGCAATTACTCAAAGCATCTCTTGTCGCTACGCGACTTTTTGCTATTGTGCTCGAAGCGAGCAACTTATGCCAACGTTTGAAGGCTCAATCACAAAAGCTTATACGCAAAATATTTATTCAATATAATATACTTATGTATTCAGATTTTAGATTAGTTTCTATTGAAATCTAATATATTTTTTCAGTAGTAATTTGCATTCATTTTTTAGTGCCAAAAAAAGTTATATGATGTGGGCTCCCAATCTTTAAGAACCTGTAATCATCTGTACAATCTGGGATGGCGGGAGTTACTGAATTTAATAATAAGGAAACGCTGATTGCAAAGATACGGAAACGTGACGGACGCATAGTCCATTTCGAGCAGTCCAAAATTTCAAACGCAATATACAAGGCACTCGTTGCAACGGGCAAGCCTGACTACCCTCTGGCTGAGCGTCTAGGTGCAAAGGTAGTACAAAAGATGGTTCAGCAGAGCGAAAAGACCATTCCAAGCGTAGAAGACGCACAGGACATGGTGGAGTCCATACTTATCGAAGAGGGGCTATCCGAGACAGCCAAGGCCTACATACTCTACAGACATGAAAGGCGTAAAGTGCGCGATGAGAAGATGAAGATCCTCAACAAGAAGGATCTCGATGAAGTCGATAAGGCTTTTGACATTAATTCCCTAAGAGTGCTTGCTGCGCGGTATTTGCTGCGCGACAGCAACAATGAGATCATTGAAGGTCCCAAGCAAATGTTTGAAAGGGTTGCAACCTTAGTCGCGATTGCCGACGTAATGCACGACTCTTCTATATTTACCCCTGCAGGGGGCTACACACAGAACATTGAAGAAGCAGATCGCTACTACGACAAGCTAGAGGACTTTGACAACAAGCTGCACATTGGCAGCTGCTATCTGAACAGGTACCATTTTGAAGCAATGATCCGTCACTACATCTACTGCGCACAGCAGGGACAAATGAAGATCAGCTTCAAGGATCTGCTTAGGATGATCGCGGAGGGCAAGATGGCGCAATATGAAGAGCGGGTTAAGGAATACTATAACCTGATGGTTTCGCGGGACTATTTGCCAAACACACCTACTCTGATGAACTCCGGCGCAAAGCTTGGACAACTGTCAGCATGCTTTGTGCTTGATATGCCTGATGACATGGTAGGCATCATGAAAGCATCCACTGACGCAGCCATGATCTTCAAGTCGGGCGGTGGAGTGGGCATAAACTACTCCGACCTGAGGCCGGAGGGTGACATTGTAGCATCGACGTCAGGCGTTGCGTCAGGGCCAACATCTTTTATGCGCATCGTTGACACCATCACCGATGTCGTCAAGCAGGGAGGCAAGCGCCGTGGAGCCAACATGGGTATCCTTGAGGCATGGCATCCAGACATTGAAAAGTTTGTGACAGCTAAGACAAAGCCTGGAGTATTTGAGAACTTTAATGTAAGCGTCGGCATCTGGGATGACTTTTGGAAGGCGCTTGTCAGCAAGGATGGCAATCACAAGTATCCTCTACGCAGTCCAAGGATGAAAGAGCCAATGAGGCACATTGACGCGCAGCAGCTTGTAGACCTGATCGCATTGAGCGCGTGGAAGAGCGCTGAACCAGGAGTAATATTCTTTGATAATATTAACAAGTACAATCCACTCATTGGAGCAAGAGGCGGGCCACTGCGTGCCACAAATCCATGTGGCGAGCAATCGCTCTACCCATATGAATCATGCAATCTCGGCTCGATCAACTTGGCAAACTTTGTCAAACGCAAAGCTGATGGTGCATACGAGTTTGACTGGCAGCGCTACGAGCAGGCGATCAGACTTGCGACAAGATTCTTAGATAACATCATTGACATGAACAAATATCCTGTAGGAGAAGTCAAGGTTGCGACAAAGGAGACAAGGAGAATAGGCCTTGGCATCATGGGCATCGCTGATCTGTTGTTTCTGCTCAAGATCCCATATGATTCCAAGGACGGCTATGAATTCATGAATAAGCTTGCAGAAGCCGTGTCATATTTGAGCATGGATGAAAGTGTCGCCATTGCAAAGTCTCGTGGAGCATTCCAGTTATTTGGGAACAGTGATTATGTCAAGGGCCGAATACCTGTGGCAGGATACTACGAGCTGCCAAGAGAGACGCATACATACGACTGGGACACTCTTATTGAAAAGATCAAGAAGCATGGAATACGTAACTCGTGGACCTCGACCATTGCTCCGACAGGCACGCTCTCAATGATTGCAGATACTTCAAATGGTGTGGAACCAGTGTTTGCACTTGTGTATGAAAAGCGCGTGACTGTGGGTCGCTTCTTCTACGCTGATAAGGTGTTTGAAAGCATGCTGAAAGAAAACGGCCTATACTCTGATGAAATACTGACCAAGATTGCAAACAACTATGGTTCTGTCCGCGGCTTATCCGAGATTCCTGAGTGGATGCAGCGGATATTCGTGACCGCAATTGACATCCACTGGACGGATCATGTGATGGCGCAGGCCGTGTGGCAAAAATGGATCAGCAACGCCATTGCAAAAACTGTCAATATGCCTGGCGACGTGACCGCAGAAGACGTCAAGTGCGCATATCTACTATCTCATGAGCTTGGATTGAAAGGTGTTACAGTCTTTAGAGATGGTTCTCGCCACGAGCAGGTGCTTCACATCACTGGCCAAAACACCGGCGAAAGGGCGTTTGCTGTTAAGCCCAGCAAGTATGTAGTCGATTATGTCCTCAGCAATACTAAAGAACCCTATGTTCTAGAGCAGATGCAAAAGATATTCAAAGAATCAAGCATAGAAGACGAAAAGCCTGCAGCGATGACGGCTCTTACACCTCAAGAAGTCCAGTCTGCAGCAAAGAAGTCTGCTTCAATATCTTCCATTATGCAGCATACGGACATACAAGAGGATCTGTGCCCAATGTGCAATGCCCGGCTGATAATCACCGAAGGATGTAATGTGTGCATCGAATGCGGCTTTAGTGGATGTGGATCCGGCTAGGCGCCTATCCGCTACTGCCTTTTTACATATCTGATAGCTTACTGTTATAGCGCACATACAGCCTAGTTCATACCTATTTTTTATCATCATGGATATCTGCAATGACAGATGCTGCAAAATCCTCTGTGACCTCGCTTGAAGGAACAGACGAGCACTCTGGCTGAAATGCCAACAACAAAAAGATTCCCAATGATGTCTTATACAGGAAGGATTGCATTTGGAGGATAGTAGAAAAGCTTCGCATTTTCACGCGTTTTGGATTTCTAGATTGTCATTGTCAGATGCCGATTATTTGACCTTTATCTGCAACTTCTAAATCCTCGTCTATGAAATTGCCTGAGGATACAGGATACTCAAAATCATATTTCACAGACTGAAAAGTTGTATCTATTTTCTAGCAAATGAGAAAAAGATGAATGGAGATATAATATTAAGTCGTACTTTCTTCAGCTAGCTAGCATTAGTTTATTGATACAAAAACTACCAAGCGTGTATCTACAAGCTGAAATCTAGTCCTTTTGCACTAAGGTATCGCAATAGGTTAGGTCTGAAGAGTAAGTCCTCTAAGAATAGAGTTTAAATTCTGCTTTGTGCACATTACTACTGAAATGTCAAGCGTCAGAATCAATGAGAGTCCTAACCACTTTATAGTGCTGGACGCCATTGGACGAGGAGTAAAGTCTTTTGACAAAATTGCCAAGGTTACCCGGCTGGACAAGGCCCAAGTTGAGCTAATCATAAATGATCTGATTGAACAAAGGCTTGTTCTTCGCACTGAGAAGAAAGGCTTCCTTGGAAGAACTAAGGTAGAGCTGACCCTCAGCCACACTGGGCTTCAACTGCTCAATTCCAAAAAGCAGGAATTAGAGAAGCAAATGCAGCAGATCCAACAATGGCAAAGCAATGGCCAGACGCAGCAGCTTCAAGGCTACATGGACAATAACCGTATGTGGATCCCGATGATGCTGTTCTCCGGTATCATGAACGCCATGTTCTTTATGTCCATGATGTCCATGCTGGGGATGGCAATGACTCCTGCTGAGAGTGGTCTTGCAGGCAGCGAAGGATCCGGAACAGCAGCAGATTCAGGTGAATCTGCAGGAGCCGAAGATGGCGGTGCCGGAGCAGACAGCGGTGGCGGCGCTGATTTCGGCGGCGACTTTGGTGGTGGAGATTTTAGCTTCTAGCCTCTTCCAATTTTTTGACTATTTGCTTCTTTTTTGAATAATACTAGCTGCAAACACAGTCAGAAACGCTGCAGTTGAGACAAGCACTATTGTTCCTGCAGGCGCCAGATTTGCAGAATATGAAAT
>CAYXGH010000005.1:0-14294 GCA_964464485.1 uncultured Nitrososphaera sp. | reverse complement strand
CAGTTGAGACAAGCACTATTGTTCCTGCAGGCGCCAGATTTGCAGAATATGAAATTGCGATACCTGTCATTACTGAAAATATTGATATTGATATTGATATCGATATCGATATGAGGGCTGTTTTTCTGAATCCCTTGTTAAACAAGAGCGCAGTGACATTTGGGATCACCAAAAGTGATGAGACAAGTAGGATCCCCCCCCCAAGCCTCATCGATACAATGACTGCCACACTTGCAAGAATTATGAAAAGATAGTTTAGCTTTGAAATTGGCAGGCCGCTAACCCGCGCCTGCTCTTCATCAAAGGTGATGTACATCAGTTGTCGATAGAGGAGGATGATTATGGACAGAATTATGCCAGTCATTGCCAGTATCGCAAGGGTGTCCTCTACGCTGACAAGCATGATGCTTACAAACAAAAAGCTGAAAAGATCAAGCGTGAACCCTCCTGATAGGCTTATAAGTAGTATGCCAAGCGCAAGGCCTGACGAAAGCACTATGGCGACAGTCGCATCCGCTGGTATCTTGGCAGACTGACGTAACTTTGTGATGCCCAACGCTCCTAGTATGGAAAGTGTCAGACCAGTCCAAAGAGGGTGAATGTTAGTAGCAAGCCCTACTGCTATGCCTCCAAACGCAGCGTGAGAAAGCGCATCTCCAAAGAGCGAGTTACGTCTTAGTACAAGAAACAACCCGATCACCGATGAGGTTATCGCCACTGAAACGCCAGCAATAAGAGCGCGCTGCATGAACCCAAATTCCAAAACTTCAAGAACCATTTATCTCTCATCCCCTGTGAGTGTGATTGTGTAGGTGCATGTGAGCCTGCATGCTCGATTCTGAATATGCCTTGAGGAGATCCGGATTTTCAAAGAATTCGTATGCCTTGCCGTGGAAGAACCTTGAGTGGTTGATGCACGCCACGCTGGTGGCAAACCTGTTAACTGCATCAAGATCGTGCGAAGCCCAGATTATAGTGATCTTGTTCTCCTGATTTAGCTTTTTCAGAAGCGAATAAAACCTGTTTTGCATTTCAAGATCGATGCCTGTCACTGGTTCGTCTAGTATCAGGAGCTTGGGGTTGTTCACCCTAGCCTTTGCTATCAATACGCGCTGTTGCTGGCCGCCAGACAGCTCACCCACTCTACGATCTTTTTGTGCAAGCAGACCTACCGTTTCAAGTGCCAAAGCTATTTTCTCTTTGGATGTTTTACCAATAGTGGTGATTCCCAGTGACACAATTTCTTCAACTGTTGCAGAGAAGTTCTGCTCAATTGTTTTCTTTTGCGGTATGTATCCTATGCTTTTGAAGACTTTGCCGTTCTTCTTTTTGATATCATCTCCAAGAATTTTTATTGTACCCGTGTAGTCATCAAGCAGACCTAGTATACAGCTGAAAAGCGTAGTCTTGCCCGCACCATTTGGGCCTATTATTCCATGTCACCCTCATCAATTGTAAACGAGATGTTATCCCGAACCAAGTTACCCGAATATGCATATGAGAGCCTGTCGATCTCGGCTATCTGCATTCTAGACCTTCCTTCAGATTTGCAATATTCTGCTTCATCTTGTCAATATATCCGATGCCTGCTGCCTGTTCCTCATTGCCAATACCTTCAATTGGGCTCAGCACTAGCACCTTGCCGTCGGGGATCTCGTTGGCAATTGTGTCTGCAAGCCGGCTGTCAATCAAATCTTCTGAATAAATTACATTGATGTCAAACTCGTTTGCAAGCTCAATTATCTGCTGTATTGTCTGCGGCAATATTTCCCCCTCCGGCGAAACCCCATGGATGCTGTGCTGCCTCAGGCCCTACCTTTCTGAAAAGTGAGTAAATGCATCATGAAATGCTATAAAGTATGATTTGTTACAGTCGGCAAGCTCTGACCTGATAAAGGCATCAAGCGAGTCAAGCTCTGCGGTAAACCTGTCAGCATTTTGATTGTAATGATCTGCATTGGCCGGGTCTGAGCTGACCATCACATCGCGAATTTTGTCTATCTGATGTTTTGCAAGAATTGGGTCTAGCCAGATGTGAGGATTAACTGCTCCACCAGTGGCATCTCTGTGCCCGTGCTCATCATCTCCTGCTTCATTTTCTTCTTCATAATTAAAGTTAGCAGCGGTGGAACTGATGTCGGCAAATACTTGGTTCATAAGGCAATAGAGGTGCATAGCCAACTTCAAAGCAAGCTAGATTCTGAACTCATAATTGTGTCTGGTCCTTCGCTAAAACTGCCTGATTCACAGGAGTATCGTAACTTTGGCTTTGTCAATAACATGCATGATCTAGTCTACGCCGCTGATCTCGTAGTATCGCTTGCTGGCAGATCAACAATGGATGAGTCGATGGCATATGGAACGCCTGGAATTTTTATACCAATAAAGAATCACTTTGAGCAGGAGCAGAATGCAGCACGCTTTGCCTTCAAATATGAAGACATTTTTCGACTTGAGCACCTGATTAAAGAAAAGATCGGATGCAGAAGCAATGCAGTGGACATAAAGGGTGCCGCAAGAGCGGCCAAAATTATTTCTATGCTTATGTGATTTATACAACTGGTAGATATAATTTTTGTATTAAGGAAAATTGAAATAGTATTTCCATCGAAACTTGCAATCTGGTTGAATTATGAATCCAATAAGCTGCCTCACTGTTGCTCTGTTTCTATCTTTGGTTTTATAGTCATTCGCTGGTTAAATCATATAACTCAAGGTAGATGTCTGTATTTAGTATTTCTTGTATCTATTATGTTGACCAAACCTGAGCATTGTTATGGATTATCTGGATGACAGCTAAAATAAATCTCTGATAGAGGATATTAATACTTCTAAGCAGCTGATTCATAGCAGTGTGAAGCCAAGCGCGCTTGAAGAACTACTTGGTCAAGATTACAAGAAGATATCAAAAAAAATAGAGAAGTTCATCTCTGCCTACATTTCGAAAAGCTCTGCAAAGGGGTTGGTAATAGGACTGAGCGGCGGTCTTGATTCGTCTGTCGTTCTCAAGTTAAGTGTAAATGTACTTGGGCGATCAAACGTGCTTGGCCTTGTTATGCCAAGTGACACTACTCCAAGAGAAGATACCTCTCATGCGATAGATCTGGCTAAGGAGCTTAGGACAAGATATCACATTATTGACATCTATCCACTAATCCAAAAATTTGAAGAGGTTCTGCCAGAGGACAAGGAGGCAAGAGGAAACCTGATGGCAAGAATTCGTATGTGCCTTCTATATTACTATGCGGCGATTAATGGCTATATTGTGGCAGGCACCTCAGACAAGAGTGAAGTCCAAATTGGGTATTTTAGTAAGTTTGGAGATGGAGCCGCAGATATTATGCCCATTGCTGGATTGTATAAGACACAGGTGAGGGCTCTTGCACAATATTTGGGTATTCCTTCAGCAATAGTTCAAAAGAAGAGCAGCCCTAGGCTCTGGGAAAGCCACCTTGCAGAAGAGGAGATAGGAATGGATTATGAAATGATAGACCCGATATTGCATTTGCTAGTTGACAAAAAAATAAAGCTAAAGGATGCGACAAGAAAGCTGGGAGTGTCTGCAAAACATGTCAGTAAGGTCAATGACATGATAGAAAAAAGCTTGCACAAGCGCAGACCTGCTGCTATCGTCTCTCTATAATCTTTTGTTATTTGTTAGATGTGACTCTGATTCCATAGTTGAAAAGTCTCAGTTGCTCTCTCATTTGCTATTATACATAGATATTGAATTATCGTACCATCATATGAGAATTCAAGCCAAACATGTTTGGCTTGAATTGTGGAGCTCAGAAGATGCACACTTACCGCCACATCCTTTCTCTGTTGGAAGGTTCTATATCTTTGCTCCGCAATCAAGTGGAGTGATACTGGCAAACACTTGAGCGGTGTACGCTGATACCTTTGACTCACGTAGCAAAGGCTAGCAGGACCAAAGTGGGGTGTACTGTCTGACTTCCGAACCTGCGGCTATGAAATAAAGACATTTGCAATTAGCAGTTTGAAAACCATTTGTGAAGATCTTCGGTAAGAGTTGAGGCATAATAAGGAAAAATTAATCAGGCGCTATTTAGTCCAATATTGAAAATTCTCTTGATCTTGTTGCCAAATTTGGCTTGCTCTTATACTCACTAAATATGTTCTGACTCTCTCACAGTATTTGTTGATGGTAATTCGTATCTGATAATTCTAGTATGACCTGTCAGCATTTTGTGTGCTCTAATGTGTGAATCAAAGGCGAAAACTAACTGGCAATGTTTACATACCCACATAGATTCCCTATCATTCATCTATCATATTCTATCTTCACCCATTTAAAAACAGTGACAAGTCGATTTGGAAGAACAACGAGCTGCATAAAACAATCTGTAGCCTAGTAAGATTTGTCATACTGTTAAATTTTCAAGCAGTCGCTAATGATCCTAAGGAAGAAATTTGTCAATGGCCTGTGATTCGTTGTACTTAAAACTTGAACTATTGACCCCTCTCTATCTTCTTTAAAGCTAACTATTAGGTAGTTTTGTGCTAATATGGATTCACCATTTTTGAAGCGTCATGAGATGTTTTTTCTTGTTTTAGCCAGCGTATGATGATCCCCCCAAATTTTTAAGCTCTAAAGGCATCTCTTACGATTTAAGACCTAAGGTTTACGAAACCCTCTCGCAGTTTTCCGCACTACAAGGATCGACAGCAGCAACTACAAACGTAACCATTAGGTCGTGGGTCCAAACACGACTAAAACCGTTATCTATCATCTACGGTGCCTTTTCTCCGTCAAGGAATTGGAGTGCTGCATCCAATTGTCCAATCTGATCCTCAATATCGCTTATCAAATCTGCAAAGCCCGGTTGGTCATATTGTGGATCCATATAATAAGCATCATAGAACAAGTCCACACTGTACTTTATGTAGACATAGTCGAATTTACCAGGATCTAGTCTGTGATTCTTAACTAAATATCTAATGATCTCTAAATGTCTATGTATGTATTTTCTTATCTCTTCTAATCGTTTCATTTCAGACTTAGAATATTCTTTTACACGTTCCCATTTCTCTGGTTTGGGATCTCCATTATATTTATCGATAAGATCTTTTAATCTCGCTAGTTCATCTTTAATACTGGATGTGTCATAGTGAATAATGTATAGGAAGCAATTCTTTTTTGTTATGTCTTCCTCTCTCATCTTAATAACTTCAGTACATCCATGATGTTCAGTATCTATATTTTATGTATATGACTCTTCTTAGAATTTAGGATGTCTACCGCCACAATGACCTAATTGTTCAACAATTCAATATTCTTAATTAGTAGATATTAGCTGCAAATCCTGTGCTTTTCTCTGCTCGCAGAGAAGACTGCTGCTAAAACCTCTTGGTATCAGTGGTATGTCGTTGTACCTAAGATTGTTGCTCTACTTGTCATTATTGTTGGCAATATTATTTCCTGATGTTGTGTCCTTATTGTTTAAGCGTTATTCTGGCATTGACATTTTTACTGTCTCCTCTTGCATTGCTTCAATGCCATATAATTTTCAGTCTTTGAAAGACTATTCATAAATCTCTTACTTAGCTTTATTATCAAATAATATGTCATACCATAAAAGAAAAGCAACTATTGATTAATCATCAATGAAAGAGCAATACAAATTTGGAACTGCTATAAATTGCATTGATGGAAGAACTCAACAACCTGTCATTGATTATATCAAGCAAAATTATTCGGTTGACATAGTAGATATGATAACTTTCCCTGGTGCCAATGGAATTTTCTCAAATGAATTGCGTTATGTGGAAGCATCACTTGCAAGACATTCAGCATCTATATCTGTTGAGAAACATAACTCCCGAATCATAGCAGTAGTTGGACATTATGATTGTGCAGGCAACCCTGGAGACAAGAGCTATCACTATGTCCAAATAAGAAAGGCTCTGCAAGAGATATCTTTATGGAAACTCCCTGCAAAAGTCATTGGTCTCTATGTTAATGACAACTGGCAAGTTGAAGAAGTAAAAGAAGAATAATTTACTATAGCTTATGATTTGAAAACAATAGTCTCAACGTGAGGCTATGTTGGTATTATATTATCTGCCATATCTGCGCACTCTCTGCTGATATGTCCTAATGGCTCGCATAAGATCAATCTTGCGAAACTCTGGCCAGAACACATCCATGAACATCAGTTCGCTATAGGCGCTCTGCCATATCAAGAAGCCGCTCAATCTTTTTTCGCCAGACGTCCTCAGGATAAGATCAGGTGAAGGCTGCGGTAGGTGTGACGTATATAGACATGATTCAATCGTCTTTTCATCAATTTCGTCAACTTCAATCAGGCCCTCCTCAGCCATTCGAGCTATCTTCCTAACTGCCTCGATCAGCTCCTTTTGACCGCCATATGCTATCGCGATGTTGAGAAACATCGAGTCATAATCGGCAGTAGATTCTTCAAGCTTTGTCAATATCTGCTGCAAGTTATAGGGGAGGAGCTTAGTGTCGCCTATTGCTTTTATCTTCATCCTGCGTTTGTGCACCCGCTCGTCATTGTAGAGCTTTTCCAACTTCTTTTCAAGAAGCCTGTAGATGTTTTCAAGCTCTTCATCCTTACGCTCAAGATTTTCAGTTGATAGCACATACAGCGTGGTGATTTTGATGCCCACGTCATGTATCCAGTTCAATAGTTCTTCTGCCTTGTCAGCCCCGTGGTTGTGCCCCCAACTAGCAGCAAGCAGATGCATGTTAGCCCACCTCCTGTTACCATCAAGCACAATTGCAATGTGGTTTGGCAGCGGATACTTGATAATTTCTAACTCTAAGTATCTTTCATAAAACGAGTATATGCCACTGAGCTGGAGAAAGGTATCCATCAGTGCTCTGCCTCCTCTATCAATATCTGTTTGAAATCCCATTTTTGCTCTTAGCTGCCTGTCTTTTGCTGTACTGATTATTCCTCGTTTGCATATATTTAGACTGTGTTACTAATCTGAATCAAAATGTAAGGAACACCTCTTCAATCGGCTCTCTCACTCCCAGTGCACGCACTGATTTCTCGAATTCCTGCTTGCCGTCAGAGACTAGGATCCGAAGATTGCTCCTGCCACTCTTTTTTGTCATTCGATAAAATGCAAGGAACTTCCTTACGTCCTTGGCTACTATCTGCGCCGGGTCAATGAACCTAACGGTAGGCAAGAGCGAATTGAGATATCGTTTTACAAAAGGCAGGTGAGTGCTTGAGAGAGTAATGACGTCCATCTTTTCATCAATGCTGTCGCCCAGAACGCGTGAGATCACATTAAACGTTCGTCGCTCATTCTCAAGATGCACCCCTTGTTCTATCAACTCAATTATAGGTGAGGCATTGAATCTTGTTACCAAGATATGTTGGGGTACTTCCCTACGAATTTGGTTCTCAAACTCCCTGCTCCTTATCATGCCCTCAGTGGCCATGATTCCAATATGTTTTTTCTTTGTGAGTCTGGCAGCCTCTTTAAGAGGTGGCCTGACTCCTATTATCGAGATGTCAGTTATCGTCCTTCTTACCTCATCAAGTACTTGCACAGAGGGAGTGTTTGAGGCAACTATCACTAGCTTTGGTTTGTAGCGCTTGAGGTAGTTTATTGTATTTACAATGATCTCGCGCAGCTCTGAATGTGACTTGGTACCGTATGGAAAGTGGACCCTGTCTGCAAAGTAGAGCAGATCTTCATATGGTATCTCGCGCCTTAGCTCTCGTATTATCGAAAGGGATCCTATGCCTGAGTCAAACACGGCTACAGGGTTGTTTGTCAATACTATTTTTTGAGCATGATGCAAGATAAATGTAAGTGCAGAGTAATTCTTCATGGATAGTCCGATCATCTACCGCATGTTGTTGAGTTTAAAGCTGATGGAGCTGCAAATTAGGAATAACTATAATAATATTGGAAGTGCGAAAGCTGCTCGGACTAGTAGTAGAGATTGGCGAGCCAGCGATAATTTCTGCAATTGTTTCAGCGGTCGTGGCAATTGCGATACTGACAGTAAGGAGTTTGATAACGAACCTCACAGATGGCGTAGAAACATTCCTGCAATTTAGAAAAACGGCTGCAGGTATACCGTGAACTCATTGCCTGAATGTCTGCTAGCTTTTCCTTATCTGGTCGACTAGCATCCCGGGTTTGATGTCGTCTACCTTCTTGAAGTCTATCGAATCAACAGCAGCATAGTATGGAAGTACATCAAACTTATTCGGTTTTGTTAGATCATGCCATCCAAACTTGATGTACGTCATTCCGTTGCCGTAGTCGCTCTTGAATTTGTTCAAGATAGACAGGCTAAAAGATGAGCGGTAAAGCACGTAATTGATCCTTTCAGAGCTCATTTCTATAGGGTGGGCGATGAACTCGTATCTTGTAGGGTGCTCAACAAATACTGTATGAAATATAGGGACCTCCTGTTGCTGCTGACTTGCCATTACTTTTTCCCACCCACGCTCTGCATTATAGTGCAAATCAAAAATAGGAGCTATGACGCGCTGTTTTTTGTCGCCAAAGTACCCTATCCCAAGAAATTCTGAGAACCTAATGATAGGGGCAGATGTCCTGTCGTTATGCAAGATAGTCTGCTGAACCCGTGATCGGGATATATATAATACTTCATCACCCGCATTTTCAACTTTATATTTATGAATGTAATATACTGCTGCAATGTTTAGACGGATAGGAGCGGTCATCTTGCTTGTTTCCAACATGAAAAGATCAATCAGATTCTATCGCGACACCCTTGGTATGGACCTAAAACAAGAGTCAAAGGACTGGACAGAGTTTTCAACACGCGGCACGGTGCTTGCTCTCCACCCTGCGAAAAGGAAGAGGATCAAAAAGAACAATGGCATGCTCGTGGGGTTTAACATAAGCGATTTTGACGATGTTATTAACAGTCTGAAAAAGAAAAGGGTCAAATTCTACAAAAAGCCCAAACAGGAGCCATTTGGTAAGCACGCAATAATCCAAGATCCTGACGGGCATTTGATATCAATTGTTCAGATGCCCCAGGAGGAGCTTTCGCAAATTCCATATTATCACGGCTTTGCACCTGCCTGATCCTTGAACCATACGTACACTGGAATAAGGGGGTGCGCCAATCTTGTCTCTTGCGCTCCTTTTCTATTGTAGCACACCATGACCATCCTATGAGCCAGCGCCGAGTGGATATCTGACGTAAGTTGAGAATCCTTAAGTGGACCGTACAGCTCCAAAAAGTAATCCTGCTTGTAGTATGCAACATGATGCACAAAGCAGTCAGATATTATCGCTGGATCCCCTGCTATTCGCTTCTTGACATCCTGTGGTTTTCTTTCAACAGCCAATTGCAGCTCTCTATTGATGTACTTACTCCTGATGTATTCTGTTTCAAGCTTGCTTGCAGAGCTGTTCATGTAAATATCGATCTCTTGCCCCAGCTGGGAGGCAGTGTGCTGCGCAAGGCTGCTGACTTCCTCAATGTCACCTTCGCCTATCCTGCTGTCTCTGCCGTATAGGTACATTATGCACATCAGCTGATCGGGACCTACAAAGGGAAAGTTTACTTTACCGGCAATAAATCCAGAGATGCGCTCTGCAATGTCATCGGGCAAGATCATGGCCATATAAGAGTCGATGACTATCATGTGAGAAAAACTATTTAGCGTGCTTATAGTTGTATGCATCTTGCAAGATTAAAGTATGTTTGAAATTGATAGCACTAGGAAGATTCACCTCATTGTGCACGGGCAACATCAGCTCATAGAGCCTGCGAAGGATAAACTTGCTGTCGCCAAATTCCTGCGAGAGAATATGCAGCCTGCATCCCTTGACAAGGCCGGTGACATTGGTGATTATGTGGCGATGCTGTGGCCGCCCATGGCTCCAAAGGAGATCGTGGTGAGTCAGATAACTGGCACAGGCAGCGAGGGCGGGCAGGGCATGGGCGCATGGGCCTCAATAACCCAGAAGGAACTTTTTAGGGTACCATTTTGACATTCAATAGAATTGTTCATCACAAGCTGATCGTCTCTAAAACTATAGAACAATTAATTTAGCTTATGGTTTATCGAATTACACACCAGCAATTAATAGCAAATCCTCGCTCGAATTTGCATGAATGCTTTCGATAAGAATTGGCGTAATCAAAATAGGGCAAGCGCAGGAGACAAGTTGAAAGAAGCACTGGCAGCTCAGGGTCCCCTCAAACCTAGAATAGAGACAGCAGCTAACAAGCTTCAGTTGCAAATATCAAAGTTAGACGCCCTAGTTACCAAACTAAACGAGAGAGATGCCTCTTTGTTTAGGCGAGTAGTAGATGCTGTGCAGAGGCACGATACCGACACTACAAAGGTGCTCTCAAACGAGCTTGCCGAGGTGCGCAAGGTCTCGCGCACGCTGGGGCAAGCCAAGATGGCATTTGAGCAGGTCTCGATGAGATTATCTACTATACACGATATGGGAGACGTAATGGTCGCGCTAGGGCCAGCAATAACCTCAATAAAGAGCCTAAAGCCCGGTCTTGGAAAGTTCGTGCCAGGTGCCGACAGCGAGATCAACACCATGCAGACTTTGCTCAACGGCATCATGATGGAGTCTTTGCAGAGCAGCGGCCCTGGAATCGAGGTGAATACCGGCTCTGGCAGCGACATCGATCAGATAATGATGGAAGCTTCTGCAGTCGCAGAGCAAAAGATGAATGACAAGTTCCCATCGATCCCGACTGGCAGTTTCAGGATCTCAGACACCGAAAGCCAGCAGTGATGTAAAATGGTATCAAGAACCGGAATACTTGCAATCTTTGGAGCCATAGGGTTTGCTATAGGATTTCTAGCGTTCTTAGCATCGCCAACGGTTGCACACGCATTAGCAACCATCCTGCATGTGGATGCAAGTGTTGTCTTTGCCCTGATAAGCGGAGTGGCAGGAGCAGCCATTAGCACAAGTGTGATAACCTTGTGGGCGAGAAGACCGTAAAACCCTTCACTCTTTCTTTTCTTTTACCGTCCCTTTTCTGTATCCATGTGTAAATCTTGCATCATACACTTTTGAATATTCATATTTTGCTGGGGCAATGGCCTCGCCGACAATTATCAATGCGGTTTTGATTATCTTGGCTTCCTTTGTCCTCTTAGCAATGTCTCCAAGTGTCCCCTTGATTATTTTTTCGTCTTCCCACGTCGCTCGATAGACTACAGCAGCTGGCGTCTTCTCTGTATATACTCCTCCTCCGCCCTTTAGTAGTTCATTTACTACCTCGCCTATTAGGTGCACGCTCAGATAGAATGCCATTGTTGCACCATGTTTGGCAAGCTCTGCTATTGATTCGCGCTCTGGAACTGGCGTGCGAAGCTCCGCCCTCGTTATTATCAAAGTCTGTGTTACTCCCGGCAGCGTCAGCTCTAAGTTCATGTCTGCAGCAGCTCCTAATAAAGCAGTTACACCTGGCACAACCTTGCACTTTATGCCGTCTGACTCCAGCTTGTCTATCTGCTCCCGAATTGCGCTGAAAAGTGCTGGGTCGCCATCGTGGAACCTTATAACAACCTTGCCTTCCTTAGCAGAGTTGTACAGGATCTGATAGATCTTTTCTCTGTCAATTATTGCAGCATCGTAGAGCTGCACATCTTTCTTGGCGTATTGGAGGATCCTCGGGTTAAGAAGTGAGCCAGAATAAATAATAGTATCTGCTTCTTCTACCAGCTTTTTTGCTCTAAGCGTGATAAGCTCAGGATCGCCAGGGCCTGAGCCCACAAAATACACAGTCCTAGTCTCTGGCATTTTTCTTTGCCACCATGATAGAAAAGTACTTCTCAGTCGGGCCTTTTTTGCCACGGAGCTCTGAAATTTTTTTCATATCAAGCAACTCGCCTTCGTCTGAAACATTCTGAGCTATTGCAACAGTCGCACTGTCGGGAAATCCTGCCTCCCCCAGCATATCAATTACCCTGTCAAAGTAGCGTCCGTCCTTTAGAAAAATGACGGTGTCACAGGCGCTGGCTGTGCGCTTGACTTTTTCCAGATCGTAACACGCTGGCACGATAGCTACGGTTTCGTCACCTTCTGCCAAGCTTATCCCTGCTTTGGCGGCAATTGCAAACATGGATGTCACACCGGGCACAATTTCGATTTCGATGTCCTTATGCGTACTTTTCAATTCGCGCTGGATATATATCCAGGTACTATAGAGCGCCGGGTCTCCCACTGTAAGATATATGACTTTTTTGCCGGTTCTGACTGCGCTTGCAATTTCATCAGCATTTCTCTTCCAGTAATCCCTGAGCGATTCCCTGTTCTTTACCATTGGAAAAACAAGGTTGACTGTCTTGGCAAACTTGCCAATATATTTTTCAACGACAGAAAGCGCGATGCTGGATTTGCCCTCTCTTGCAGTGGGTGCAAATATCATATCTGCACTTTTTATAAGATCTGCTGCCCGCACTGTGATAAGGTCTGGGTCTCCTGGGCCGCATCCAATACAGAAAAGCTTCATGGGTTACAGCACAATCACAGCGCAATTTAAATTTACTATGGATAGAGTTGATCGCCAGTGTAGCGGTCGATGATCCTTATAGCCTTAGTCGGGCAGGTGGCTGCAGCAGCATGTATACTTTCATAGTCTGCGCATGTTTCGCACTCGACCTTTGCCTTCGGATTGACCATTTTGTTTTTTTCCACCACAAAGACTTTTGGCGCAAGAACTTCGCAGCTGCCAAACGCCATACATAGCGAAGGCTCGACAATTATGTGGAATCTGCCCCTTGGCGTATCAAGTAAGTATGGCCCATTGAAAACATCTGCAATCACACTTTCGTTTGCCCTTTTCCCTCTCTTGGGATTTGTGTGCGCTGGCTCTTGTTTCGGCTCCATATCACGTGAGCTATCAAATTCCATCTTGTCATATTGCGCCCTCTTTGTCTCATCTGACAGAACTTCAAACGCAGTGTTTATCTTTTTTATCATTTCTTCAGCATAGACTGAGTTGTTCCTATCCGGATGATATTTTCGGGCAAGCCGCCTATAGGCGTACTTGATCTGCTTGTAGCTGGCCTTCTCCGCAACGCCAAGAACTGCATAGTGGTCTTTGCTGTCTGTCAAGAATGGACAATTATGAGTTAACTCAATTATTATATCTTATTCTAAAATACTACCGGACAGCAGAGAGATTTTTGAAGGATTTCGTAGTGCTCAATTATAGACATATATAATTATGGTGATATGAGATTCCAAAAGGAAGATTCCTAGCTAACAAAAATTGATTGGTCTAGAAGTTGTAGATAAATACACGTAGTTGGTCAAAGCCTAAGGTGCAGAACGACATCTGTCATTTGATCTTGGCCCCTCCCAAAGAGTAGGAGATAGTCAAGGTTATTCACCGTACTATATTGCATAAGAAAGAAAACCATATTGACTCAATTTATGCTGAAGTGTATTTGCAATTTCTTATATCTTGTTCTATGCCGCTAGCGATAATTTGATGGATTTTTTTACAAATTCACTTCTGCTTGCCTAAAAAGAACAAGCTTAAGAATAAGCGGTTAGGTAATGCTAACGGTTATGGCAAAAGCCAAAAGCAAGCAAAAGAACGGAAGGCAAACAAATCTCCCAAAGGTAAGGAAGAAGGGCAGCATAAAGAAAAAAACTACGACCAAAGTTCGTAAGGGCGGCAAGAAAAAGGTGGTCGGATGAAAAGCAGCGCCTCGGCCAAAGATTACGCGTGTTGAAACAGTACCTAGTCCTTCGGCATTCACCTAGGTTGCATCTGGAGAAGTGACATCGTCTACGCCTGCTCTAGGGGAACAGGAGACGATAGGATCAACTGGGGTTGGCAAAAGCGAGTTCACATCAACTGATGGCAATAGCAACACAAACTCCATATGACAAAATATGCACAAAATGCCTCTCTATCCAATGGCAGGCTTTTTGGGTTGACCCTCAATATGGAATCTCCTTACTTTTAACTGTCCCTCATTGATATTTTCCTTTCCCTTGGGGAAAGGAGTTGGAACAACATTATATGAAAATTATAGAAGTTTGTATTAGTGTTGTTAGTAATTATGACCGATATTCCTGCAATCAATGTTGTGAAGCAACTGCTAGGATACTGTTCCATAGACATGCGGAAAACATTAGGATATTGTAACAGAAATAAACAATACACATCAATACCTACGTACCAATCTGGCATTGTCTACCCTGCCAGCGGATCCTCTGGTTCTGTTATTTAAATTATGCACAAGATTGCCGGCTCTGTTAACTTAAGGCAAGAAGATTATAGCTAGGCATGTCCTAGATTTTCA
>CAYXGH010000004.1:3278-20943 GCA_964464485.1 uncultured Nitrososphaera sp. | reverse complement strand
CACCAAGAAGAGCAAAACCAAGAATATCAGATCAGGCGGAAACAACTGGCGAACAAGCCGTTAAATTAATAATGTTCTTACATACAAACTCGTTGGCAGGGTAGCTTTCTTCTTAAGTGCTAGCAGAGGTATTTATTTACTGTAGCCACCTGGGTTCATAGTATAATCGGGATGAAGGCATTAGTGCTTTTGTTGGAGGTAGGGTGTTCTACTACTATTACTATTGGTGGCTGATCTTTTCCCTCAGCCACTCTTTGGCCCTCCTCTCAACCATGTGCTTTCTCAGTATTATCATTGCCATCTCGTAAAATGTCAAACCGTTCCTTTGCGATTGGAAGTCTATCCATTTCAGCCCTTCTGCCAGCTCAGAGTCCTTCTCAGACATCACAACAAGATCGTCTATCATCTCCATGAACTGGTCATCAACGCTATCTTTGCTCCCTAGCATTTCTGCTGTGTGCTCTACTACAGTTGCGATTTTACATAGTGATTCAAGCAGTATTGACACTTTGAATATATTATATTGACAAAGCTGTAGCATATTCTGTTGAAAAATTAGCTTTCTAGCATTCAAAGACTTAAAATACATCCTTCAATTGATTTTACTTTAAAATGAATAGAAGGTATTATCTTCTCTTATTGGTTAAGGAGGATTTGTAAATTGAAGATAAAATTTGGGTTTACGCAGGGGCTCAATGTTGCTCGCCTAGGACTAGATGAACAGCAGATCATGACTGCGGCACAGATGGCGGACAGATTAGGGTATGACTCTATCTGGGCCATGGATCACTCCAATGTACCTCAGTGGAAGAATGCAATAGTCAACGATGCTTGGCTCTTGCTTGCTGCACTTGGCGCAGTCACCCGGAATGTTGAGCTTGGGACATGTGTTACAGATGCAATCCGCAGGCACCCTTCTGCCATTGCGCTTTCAACCATCACACTTGACAGGATAACGCAAGGAAGGGGCATTCTTGGTATCGGAGCTGGTGAGGCCCAAAATGTCGTTGATTTTGGAATCGAGTTCAGCAAGCCTGTCACAAAATTCAAGGAGCAGCTTGAAGTCATCGAACTCCTTTTTAACTCTGATCCGGAACACCGCGTGAACTACAATGGCGAATACTACAAACTGATAAACGCCTGTCTCCAGGCAAAGAGCATAAGAAATCCAAGGCCGCCAGTGTACATTGCAGCTGGAGCTCCAAAGACACTCCAACTATGTGCCGAATATGGCGACGGCTGGATCCCGATTGGTTACACACCAGAGCTGTTCACCTATCATGCTAACGTTATTAGGGATCACGCAAAAAAGCGTGACCGCGACCTAACCAATTTTCAATTTGCAAATGATGTTGATGTTTACTTCACAGACGATGGCGAGGAAGCATGGAACAAGATGAAAAATGCAGTCAAGGTGAGCCTATACAAACCTGAACTCCTCAGAGTGCATGACATACCCCAAGATTCTGACTTTGACTTCCGCAGATACTTCACTGAATATGCAATGAACAAGCCGGAGCTAATGGAGCAGATGAAGCGCGCAGCTCTGAAGATACCTGACAGCGTAGCCCGCAGTGCAATCGGTGTCGGCAAACCTGACGACGTCATTGCAATGCTAGAGCGCTTTATAAAAGCGGGAACAAACCACTTTATCATCAGATTCTGGGGAGAAGGTTACTTTAAGAATATCGAGATCTTTGGATCCAAGGTTATTCCCTATTTCAGGGATGAGCACCACAGGAAGTGATATTAGAATGATGATTATTTTCTTTTAGGTCGTGAGGAGTTGTCAATATTCTTGTTTTCATCTTTCATGCGTCAATATGTGTGCATATATTATATGCTCTTTTGAATTATTTCTTACGAAATAGATTTGTTTATGCTCATACTGCGATGTGCTCAAAAAGAATAACTAATGAACTCTACAGAAATGAGTCAAGCGAGAGCGTTTTTTTCTCTTTTCCATTCTTGCCATGTCCTAAGGCCTCAGCGTCAAACCCTATTTGCAATAACGCTTCAGCAAATTCTTTGGCAAATCCATGAAAAGTATAGACTTTTTCGGGTCTGCACTGCTTAACTGCCGCTACCAGTTCATTGTAGTCGCAATGATCAGAAAGCGGCATGACATAGTCAAGGCCCATCATGTACTTGTAGCGACTACCTATTGCCCAGCCAGTGAACCCGATGGTCACTGCGCCGTATGTGTTCTTCATGTCTTTTATAAAGGCGCACTTGGAAGACATAAGAGGGGCAACCATCACCCAAGGTCGGTCCTTTGCCAGAACACCCTGCTCCTCCGCCTGCGAGTGAGTCATAACGCTTTCCAGTTTTACTCCAAGTTCAGAGTAAACTGAGTTTATCTTGGCAACAGAGTCATGTATTATTGGGTCCCAATGTCCGAACAGCTTTGTCAAAAGTTGGGCCTTACCAAGTGTATATCCCATCAATATTACAGGTATACCAAGGTCGTACATTTCAGAAATTATTTTATTTGTCTTGTGTGTTACTTCAGATATTGGCGGAAAGACATACTGAGGCCGGCCAAAGGTCGACTCAATTATTAAAGTCTTGGCATGGGGTACCTTCGCTGGCTTCATGAACGCGCGCTCTCGCATTGACATATCTCCCGTGTAGTAGACGTCCTCGCCTATCAAGAGGCCGCGCGATCCCAAGATGTGCCCTGTGTCTACAAGCCTAAAGCCATCATACTTTTCAGCAGGGTTACCAATTTTGTAGCCCCTCGCCTGTGCAATTAGAGCAGTCTCTTTTGATGCTAGCACCTGACTTTTATTCTTTTTTTCTATACCATGCTTGTGAAGGTGGTCAACGTGAGCGTGAGATACAAAAGTAACATGGCAATTGGCAGGGCGCGGAGGGTCAAGCGCGATTGCAGTATCTCTGTGGTGTATCATCATGCCGGACTGGCCAAGACTAACTTTCGCCTTCATTAGAGCCGTCATGCTTAGAGGACATGAGTATTTTAAGATTTAGATACTATAAGAAAAGCTAAAAGCAGCTTGTGGCTTGGAATAATCCATTATGCTTAGCAAGTCAGGTACTGTCATTGATATAGAATTTTGAACCTGAAATATTACACAATTTCTTTAGATCTAGTTTCAGGATCTCCACCATGCGATGTTAAAATCCCGTTGGCTACATAGTGAGAGGAACTGACTAGCGATGTTTAAGAATGCGTTGGAGACAAGTTATAAAAGACACTTGATCAACCTTGCAATGCTAATCTCTGGCAGGGGGAGCAACATGGATGCAATTTTGGCTGCAATAAAGTCAGGCAGGATAAGAAATGCCAAGCCATGCATTGTAATTTCAAATAAGCCAGGGACCGCAGGGCTTAAGATTGCTTCAGAAAAATACGGTATACCTACCAAGGTAATACCATCTGACGGCTTGAAGGGCTGGCACTATGACCAAAATGTAGTTACCATACTGCATGAGCATGGCGTCACTCCTGAGTCAGGGCTTGTGTGCCTTGCGGGTTTTATGAGGATAATAAGCCCCGAGTTTGTAAGACAGTATAGGATGCGGATCATGAACATCCACCCAGCTCTCCTGCCCGCATTCCCCGGACTCCATGCACAGAAGCAGGCACTTGACTATGGTGTAAAAGTTAGCGGCTGCACGGTCCACTTTGTCGATGAAAGAATGGACTCTGGACCCGTGATACTTCAGAAGGCAGTGCCAGTAATAGAGGGGGATAATGAAGAGAGCCTGTCAGCAAGAATACTTGAGCAAGAACATGAACTTTACCCTGAAGCTGTAAGACTCTTTTGCGAAGGAAGAATAAAGGTAGAGGGCCGCAGGGTTTCTATAATCTAGGTCATATGCCCATCTAACCGCTTTTTGAATATAGAAAAGTGCTCGCCTGCCTCCTTGAGCGCTGCAATCAGCGCCTTGTTGTCATCAATTACGCTTACAAGCGCCTCAAGGCCGTACTCCGGCACTTGATCTTCAAGGATATCCTTTTGTTCTTGCATTACATACAAACTAGCACCTTATGCCTAAAAATGATTACGGCCTTTTCTAAATATTGTGATTGCTGCTGCAAACGCGCTCCCTATGATAAAGAATGCAAGATACGGGCTGCCTGAGCCAAATGCGTCTGAGGCAAATCCGGCCAATAGTGGCCCGGCCATCCAACCCGCGCCAAAAAGGGTGTTATAGACTCCCAGTTTTGAA
Organism: uncultured Nitrososphaera sp.; assembly: GCA_964464485.1. GTDB lineage: Archaea > Thermoproteota > Nitrososphaeria > Nitrososphaerales > Nitrososphaeraceae > Nitrososphaera. The sequence goes on along the minus strand of CAYXGH010000004.1, from coordinate 16,746 downwards.
CCCACATGTCCAGAAGGTGTGTCCATCGTCACAAGACTGAAGGAGATAGGGTAAAATATGCTGGTCGAAAGCCCAAATAAAGCAATTGATACTGCAAAGGATAGAACGGATGTCGACGAAAAAGAAATGATCATGCCTACTGCCGTTGTAGAAACAGCCAGCGCAAGCGCAAGGTCACCGTATCTCGATATCCTTGTCACAAGCAGCATAAGAGTAGCAAAACGCGATATACCAAACAAGAAGAACATGATCTCAATGTCTTGAGTTGTAAGTGACGCATCGCTCATATACGCCGGGTATACTGCAAGCACTACTCCAAAGGTGATCGCATAGTAAAGTATCACTCCAGCAAGCCTAGGGTGATTGGCAATTTCCTTCGCTACTTCGATAGAGCTTGCTCGAACCACCTCTAGATCTTTTTGGACAGCCGGCCAGCCGTAGGAACGCAAAAGTACTGATGGCACAATTCCTGCTGCCATAGTGGCAGCAGCAAGCTGGAACAGAGCGTAATAGTCAAATGCGTTTAGAATCAGATTCCCAATGAGGGGTCCAACCATGAAGCCTAAAATCCAGGCTGCAATGAATACAGAAATATTTTTGACTCGCCTGTCTGGAGCTGATGAATTGATAGATATCAGAACCTCAGAAGAAGGCCAGAAGAGAGCATGAGCGACTCCAGCAAGAGCCCTGTAAAGCATTAATTCGAGTGTTGATTCCACACTAGAAAGAATGAAAATTGAAAATACATTAAGTAGGATGCCAGAGAGAAGAACATAAGACTTGTTCAGCCTGTCCAGCAATATGCCTACGAAGAAGGGAGCGAACATATAGGGAAGTAAGTTAAGGCTACCGATTAGGCCTACTTGCGAATAGTCTGCTGCAAGCTGCTCTCTGGCAAATACCGGTACTATGGGCGAGTGCATGCCGTATGAAATGCCAACAATGGCAGAGCAAATTGCAACGAGTACGACAGCGTGATTCATTGCAACTCTACACTATTACTTGTATGCGGCTATGATGACTGCGCCACCCATCATACCCCTATCAAACTGTACATGAGAAAATTTTTCTTTTAGCATGTACTCAAGCTCTGAATTCTTGGGCCAGCGTACATAGGTACCATAAAGCGTTTTGAATTTTAGTCCTGAATTGCCGGCGGCCAGGTAAGCGAATATTCCAAGAAAATATTTTAGATATACAGAAACCATTCCTCTTAATATAGAGTTGTCTGGCTTGCCAAGGTCGATTATTACAAGCCGGCCGCCAGTCTTTAGCACCCTGTGCATCTCCGCTATGGCTTGTTGAAGGCATATTGAATCGCGAAGAGAATAGCCACAGAGTACAGCATCAAATATGCCCTCACGGAAGGGCATATACTCGAAAACACCGGAATAAAGCGCTGCCTGTGAACCAAGCAAGTAATTCTTAACATTGGCAAGCATCTCGAGTAGCGGGTCGTACATTACAACCTTTGCGTCACCGCGAGCTTCTACAAGTGCTAAACGTGACATGTTGCCATAGCCAGAGCCGGCATCAAGTATGATATTGCCCGGCCTAACGCGGCCTCTAATACCTTTTAGCCTATACTTCTCGTCTTTACCAAGCGAGATCACCCTGTTGACTTTATCATAAACTGGGATGACTGCACGCAATACCTCTATCACCTCAGTCCAGTAGCGGCTTCCAAGACCGGACAACTAGCTGGCAGCTTCTATCATCACGCCATTATTATAGCTAGTTTTAGCGTCTCTAGTACTGTGTTTTCCTTCTGCCTCTTCAATTTCATGATCAAAGCACACAAGCTGTCTTTCATGTTGGGCATCCTGATATATATCGCGTAACAGATTGCAGATCGCTTCAAGCATTACCTTGATACCGTCTCACAGGTTCCAGAAAATACAGAAAAACAATTATCTTGCTTCTGCTTATGCGCCTGCTGCTTGACAAACTATCGTTGCGCAAAGTGCAACTCTTTACATTCAGTTGGAGTTGACAAAATATTTGATGGGCGGCTGATATTTCGATGTTCAAAATGCAATATTTGCGCAATAGTGCCCAAGGCTGGCAGTACTGACGAGGCTTATCTTGAGTTTCTCGACCGCTGTGAAAGTGGCGCAGGCATCGCATATGCCGATGACCTCAAACTCCTGATGCAGCAAGAAAAAATAATCCGGCCTTCGGAAGAAATAGATGCGCTCATGGCTGCGTCTAAAGCCACTGGTGATCCACTTCTTGAGCAAACGCTGCGCTCCCAACAGGACTATATCGTCGACTTTAAGGCAATAGAGGAGCCTCCACCGGAGCTTGGGTCTCCGATTGATGATATGTCAGTAGACGAAGCCATAATAGAGGTCTTGAAAGCAAAAAAGATCAACCGCCTTTACAAATTTCAAGAGGAAGCGATCAAGAAAGTCCTTCAGGGAAAAGATGTAGTGATCACTGCACCTACCGCATCAGGTAAAACTGAGGCTTTTTGCATCCCACTGCTGCAAGAAGTTGCAGCAAAACAACTATTGCGCTTTGGCTCCCTTCGCAGTGGCGAAGGTAGTACAGTATCTGCAATTTTTGTTTATCCAACAAAGGCACTATCACGCGATCAATTGCCCAAGATAGAAGAGCTGGCAAAGCCACTTAGTCTAAGGGTAGCAGTCCTCGATGGTGACACATCGGAAAAGGAGCGCAGAGCCGTAATAGAGTCTCCGCCCGATGTCATTATCACCAATTTTGACGTGCTGCATTACCACATGATACATAAGACTAAATTCTCACGCATAGTCAGGACTGCCAAATTTCTAGTAGCCGATGAGGCACACGTATACACAGGCATCTTTGGAGCTAATGTACACCACATCATTGCAAGGCTTGAGAGGCTGACAGGAAGCAGACTCCAGATCGTTGCTGCATCGGCTACATTGCCAAATGCTGCTGAATTTTGCCAGACGCTTTTTGGTAGGCAAATGCAAGTGATCAACGGCAGGGGCAGGCGGGGCAGGATAAACCTTGCGATAATATTTCCTTCGCTTAGATCTTACAGATCATTGATGCTGGATCTACTTAGACAGACCACAAAGAGAAAGCATAAGACCATTGTGTTTGCCAGCTCGCATCTTAGCTCCGAGCTGATCGCCTTCTATGGAGCGCGGCAGGGAATTAACATCAGAGTGCATCGTGCCGGCCTAACATCAGCTCTCAGGAAAGAAATAGAACAAGAGTTCAAGGCAGAGCAGCTCATGGCAATATCCGCCACGCCTACACTTGAATTGGGAATCGACATTGGAAGTGTTGACGCGATAATTTCCAATATCGTGCCTATTAACCGGCTTTTTCAGCGGGTCGGGCGCGCAGCAAGGCGTGGCCAGCAGGGGTACGCATTTCTCGCACTTGGCAATGATCCAATAAGCCAGTATTATAAGATGCACCCAGCAGATTATATGGACGATCATGAATTGGCATACACTGATCCGTCAAATCCATTCGTACTAGAATACCAAGTACTAGCGATGGCCTGCGACAAGCCATTGTTGATATCAGAATCTAAGCGGATATGGGGCGTACTTCAAAAGCTTGTCTCAAAGGGCATCATCAAAGTAGTTAGAGATAGATTCGTGCCTAACCTGAAGGACGCATTGAAGGTGCTTGATGAATATAGCATCCGCGGCATAGGAAGCAGAGTCGACATCAAGTTTAACAGTAAGATCGTAGGCGATCGAGCATTACCGCAGGCGCTTGAAGAGCTCCATCAACACGCGGTATACTTTCTTGGAGGTAGACGGTACAAAGTGCAAGTGCTCCATTTTGAGATAAACAGTCAGCCCTATGCTGAGCTTTCACCTATTCCATCCGACTATCCTTATTACACCAAGGCTTTGACGGACGATTGGCCCTCTATTTTAGAAATATACGAAAAGAAAGTAGTTTTTGGAGTCGAAGTAGCATACTGTGCACTCAAAATCCAAAAGAGAGTGCTCGGCTACGTCAATATCGAAATCGGTCAGGAGGTAGCACAAGGAAAAAAAGTGATGTTGGACGAGCCGCTCGAATATGAATTTGTTACAAAAGGGTTTGTGTTTAGAGCACCCAGACCGTCATACATCTTACAAAAAGTGAAAGACGAGCAGTACGTGGAAATGAGTGGCTTTCACGCTTCAGAGCACGTCATAATAGAAGGGAGCGCTATGATAACAGGTGGTGCATCGCAGGACCTAGGCGGCATTTCACTTGGGTCTTCAGGATTAATATTTGTCTATGACGGTAGCGTCGGTGGCAATGGAGCTAGTAGGATATTATATGAGAGACTGGACATTGCTTTTGGACGCTCGCTGCGCATATTATCTGAATGCTCATGCATGAGCGAAACTGGCTGTCCTCGTTGCACCTATTCCTATAGGTGTGGTAACAACAACGAGTTTTTGCACAAGCCTGCCGCAATTGAAGTAATGAATAGGATAGTGGAATGTGAAAAAACCAAAATAGGCGAGAAGGTCTGGGGTGACAGAGCTCTTGTCTAATGGGATAAAGTTTAAGAGTAGTTGTAGATGGCTTTAAATAAAATTGGAAGAAGCCGTCAGTACTACTGCTACTACTGCAAATGCGAAGTGGCAGACACTTGAGCATAGGGGTGTTGCCTTCCCTCCCGAATATCAGCCAAGGGGTATCACAATTACTGTCAGGGGAGAAAAAATGGCGCTCAACAGAGATCAGGAAGAGATTGTTTATGCGTGGGCAAAGAAGAAGGACACACATTACGTCCAAGATCCTACCTTTCAGCAAAATTTCCTGAGCGACCTCCAAAAGCTCCTGCCTCAGAGTTATAACAACATCACGATAAAGGACATAGATTTTTCGATGGCTTATAGGCTTGCGGACGAAGAAAAAGAGATGAAAGAACAGGAAAAGGAGAGATACAAGACCCTTTCAAAGGAGCAAAAGAAAAGTATCGCCCAAGCCAAAAAGGCGGAGCGTGAAAGGCTCAAGGCCATTTATGGTAAGGCAGTGGTCGATGGCATTGAAGTAGACATCGCAAACTGGCTGGTCGAGCCGCCAGGATTGTTCATGGGCCGCGGGCAGCACCCGATGAGAGGCCGGTGGAAGCCACGGGTAAGGCCACAGGATGTTACGCTAAACTTGGGCGAAAACGCACCAGTGCCGGAGGGTAACTGGAAGGCCATCATCCACGATCATTCATCGACATGGCTTGCTACTTGGATAGAAGGCCTGACGGGTAAGCGCAAGTATGTGTGGCTGCACGACTCGGCAGCGCTTCGCCAAGAAAACGATAAAGCCAAATATGACAAGGCAAAAAAGCTGGCCGAGCGTGAGGGCAAAGTGCATAGGGAAGTGATACGGAGGATGATGAAGGGAGATGGCAAGGTAGCTACTGTTGCATATCTGATACTAAAGCTTGCTATGAGAGTCGGCGATGAAAAGGACCCTGAAGAGGCGGACACCATTGGCGCAAGTACGCTTAGAGTAGAGCATATCGAGTTCCCGCAAGTAAACGGCAGGCAGATCATTGAATTCAATTTTTTGGGCAAGGACAGTGTCCCATGGCAAAAGAGGCTGGAAGTAGATTCAGAAGATACAAGGGCACTTTACAAGAACCTGAAAAAATTTATGCAAGGCAAAAAGCCAAGTGACCCGATATTTGACGGTATCAATTCGCGTAAAGTAAACGCCTTCTTACAGCAGATAATGCCAGAGCTTACCGCCAAGGTGTTCAGAACCTGTATTGCGACAAGGGTGGTGCAACGGCAGCTGTCAAAGACGAAGGTCAACAAGAACTCTCCAGAAGCACAGAAAATCTATGCAGCCAAGAAGGCGAACCTTGAAGCTGCAATTACGTGCAACCACAAAAAAGGAATCGATCCAAAGAACCCTGCAGCTAGAAAAGCACTTGAAAAATTCGAAGAATCGATCACCAAAAAGAAGGAGGCAATAGCCAAGATTAACGCAGATATTGCAGCTAAGAATTGGAAGACAGAACTGCAGGAGAAGCGGTTAGAAGAAAGGGTAGAAAAGTTACAGATGCAATTAATACTTCAGCAGGAGACCCGAGACTACAATCTTGGTACATCTCTCCGCAACTACATCGACCCCCGGATCATGAAAGCTTGGCTCAACTACGTAGAGCTTGAATGGACTCAAATATACACTTCAACGCTACAGCGTAAGTTTAAGTGGGTTGAGGGCTATAAAGATAAAAACTTTAGAACATTTTATCCAGAGATGAGAAATTAGACAAGTCAGAAGACTTATATCGTTTCCAGCTTTCCTCTTAATCCTGGTAAACTCGTTTTAATGATATCTGTGTATCATTGGAAAGATGGAGTCGGGTTTTTTATTCCGGGGATGCTCCTTCTTATTGTCATTATTGCCATAATTCCGGCATCTGCTCAGGAAGAGGAGGCGGAGGAGGAGGAAGGCTACAGTTCAACCTCGTCACTCTTTATTGCACTCTTTGCAAACGGCGAGGCTCTTGTTGAACACAACGTCGGCATCGAGGATCATCTTGCTGAAGAAATAAGGATCAAGCTTTTTGGAGACGACATCAGTGACCTTATAGTAGTTGACTATGAGGACAATGTGGTCGAATTTAACAGAGGAGAAATGCCAAATGAAATTGTCCTCAATAGGCTAAACGCTTCAAACCTCAAGATAAGTTATACCACTTCGGATTTTTTGTCCAAAGACCGAAGGGAATGGATATTCAGCCTTAATTCCACCATCAGTCTCTCAGTAAAGTTGCCTCCAGATAGCATATTGACAGATCCAGGAGAAAACCCATCTATAGTACTTGTAGGTGATCAGCAAATCCTTACATACAAACCTGGCAACATACGGTTCGTTTACGTAATAGGAGCTTTGGGCACAGAAGAGCAGGCAAATATTGTCATCACGGCAGCCCAAAGTGCTATTGTTCAGATAAACAACGACCATCCAGGCATTGTGCTGACAAGCGCAATGGATCTGCTTCAGAGAGCGATAGATGCACGTGATGACAGGAGGTTCACAGAAGCTGAAAGATTGGCAGATCAAGCAAATGACGCAGCTATTGCCACGGGCAGGGACTATGCCGCTGCCCAAGAAGCACTTGCTAATGCCGAGGCGCAGATAAATAGTGCTGCTGCAGGGGGAAGGGGCTTAGATAATGCTGTCACTATGCAGATGCTCGAGCAGGCAAACAACGAATTTGCAATTGGCAATTATACAGAAGCTAGAATCTCTGCGCAAGATGCTGTTACAGCACTAGATGACAAACCTACACAGCCAGAAATACCAATACCTGTGATGATCGCAGCAATAGCAGCAGCTGCAGCAGCAGCGGCAGGAGGGATCGGCACCATGGCATTCTTCAGGAAGAGGAGGCGCTCAAAGCCAGTGCCAGAACTTCATAACACAAATGATCTACCAAAGGCCAACACTAACAATAACAATATCAGTAGCAGGGCAGCAGGTGTCTTCCGGCCTACTAATTCAGTAGCACCAGTGGAGCCCAAACAAGATAATAATATTGTACAAGTAGAAGAGCAGCAAGAGATGGCAGGATCAGTGGAAGAGACCACCAGCATTCCTCCAATGCCAAGTACTATCTCTGATTCTCAGACAGATAGCTCTATCCTTTCGCACATAGTTGGCAATATACTTGTAGAAAGGCCACACTTGCGCCCAGAAGATCAACAGGTGCTAAAGTTCTTGGCGGAAAAGGAAGGGGCAGCTTTTGAAAGTGAGATCAGAAGCAAGTTTCAGTTACCCAAGACGACGATATGGAGGCTGGTAAAGAGACTCGAGCGCGAAGAGCTTATCGAAATACGTAAGGCAGGCGGTCAGAACCTTATAAAGCTCAGGTTTGAAGACAAACAAGCTTAGCCACGCTTAAATAAAACAGAATGGACAAATATGTATGGGTAGTTCCTTCATCCCAGACGATATTTCTGCATTGTTGTCTTCACCTATTGAGCATTTCATAAACACTAATGTGGCCATTTTAGAGGGTGACAAATTCACGGACCAAGCATTAGACCTCATGAAAGAGAGAGACGTCAGAAGCGTCCTTGTGTCACATTTAGGAGAAGTGGTGGGCATCGTGAGTAAGACTGACATTCTGTTCAAGGTGATGTCACAGGGAAGAAACCCCGGCAAAGTTAGGCTCAGGGAAATAATGACAAGCCCCGTTCTTGCCGTGGGCCCGCACAACACTGTTCAGGAAACGCTGTCAATTATGGACAAGCATGTGGTAAGGCAGGTAATCGTGAGCTCCCATTCGGCTGTGCTTGGAATGGTTTCCCGGGATGACATCTTTGAGAAGATCCATATGGCTACAGTATCCACAGCACACACTGCTATCAAGGGTACTCCCGTCTGCATCATCAATCCCAAGGCCATTGTCTATATGAGAGACATCAGCACTGCCAAGCTTATGTGTCCATACTGTGAATCTCCATTTGATACAAAAGAAGGGCTATCAAACCACATCGACAGGTTGCACTCAGGATCGGGTGTGCTTGAAGGCGATGTACGTCGAATGTTTGAATGACTGTATCTTATTATTTAGTGCGGATTTATGTTTTCCAAGATGCCGGCAGTAGCATTAACAATACCTATGCTATAGATCATATCTTATGCGGTAGTGGTGATAGGAGCATATAGTCTTGCAATAGCTGAAGCATTATTATCTATATCTCATATCTATGCAAGAAAGTAAAATAGGAAGATGATATGGGAAGCCTCTCTGTGTGGTCTCAATAGACAAGATATTTTATGGTTTTTTACATTTCTGGCAAACTAGCATACTTCGTTCGATCGGCTCGCGCTCTGTGCGGACTCCACCGGAGGGGTACATGCGTCTGGCTGTTTTGTTGCCATCATCCATAATATCTCTGCAAGGTTATCACACACCGAGTCTATAAGAGATTTTTGTCCTATTAGCCATTGTTGATGGAGTCATGCAACCTGCTCTCTGCCAATGACGAGCAACTTTAGTCATAATCAATTTACTAGTAATAATAATGCATTCAAGGGTGTTGTTTTATTGCATCTAGACCTGCATATTTGCCACTACAATTTATCATCTTCTAATGGTTTCACAAGGAGTTTCGAGGGTTGATTGATTGATGGGATTCGACTGCCAAGGCAAGCAACACAAGATATTCCGCTTACTGCGACGAAACTACCACTACCTAGGTTGCATTCCTGCATTCATTCTTGCCATTCATATCCAGCAAGCAAAGTTATTCTTGCATAACTTATATTATGTACTGCTAAAAACCAGTTGCGTTACACTTAGTGCCGGGGTAGCTCAGCTTGGTTAGAGCGTACGACTCATAATCTCATCTGGTAAGAAATCGTAAGGTCGCGGGCTCAAATCCCGCCTCCGGCACCTTTCTTTATAATCAATATGAATGCACTTCTGATTTGTGCTCGCGAAGATATTTTTTCTTCTTGAATCGTTCATTACACTTTTCACACTTGAAAGGCTTTTCAAATTCTTCAAGAAACCGTCGTCTTCGTTCTTCTGCTGATTCCATGATTGAATTTTGATTATCAGCGTTGATCGTCATGTAATCGAGCTATACCTTTTTTGTTTATTTACTTTAAGTAAGATAATTCTGTAATAACAGCACTCAAAAATGAGAATTGCAGGGGTTTGACTCCATTCAATAGTACAGCTACAAAAAAGAATATGATATCAATAAGAGTTGATGATAGTCCTCAGAGCTGAGCGAGCTTGAAGTCTTCCTCTGTAGGACAGAGGGATGAGAGGGAAAAGTTCACGTGCAACTGGTTACTGCAAATTTGCAGAGTAAAGCGCCTGTGTATTTTAAGACACGATTATATATGATCTGTAAAACTAGTCTTATAAGTGCCGTCGTAGCTCAGCCTGGGAGAGCACTCGACCCTTTAAGGGGGGTGAAGCTGAAGACCGAGCTGTCGTGAGCTCAAATCTCACCGACGGCATTTTACATCTGTTTTGTAGCATTTATGACTATTCTAGCCGTGTTCTCGATTATCCTTCCAGAGGCAGCCAGATGGTTCTTGGCATCGAATATAGCCGCTAATTCCTGCTTTGACAAACGAGTCGAAATATTCCTATCTTCGCATGCAGCATCAAAAAAGTGCTGGCCACTTTCAAGTGCTGAAAAAGCTACTCTTTGTATGTCTCGATAGGCATCGAAGCGAGCAACTCCTTTCTTTATTAGTGCGTCTAGCATAAATTCGGCATAAATCTGGCCCTTCGTCATTTCAATGTTGTATGAGATCCTTTCTTTGTTTACTTTTAGCTCTCGAATTACCTTGGTCATTGCATTAAGCATTTCGTCAAGTAGTATAGCGGCCATTGGAAGCGCAAAGCGTTCATTTGCTGAGTTTGAGAGGTCGCGCTCGTGCCATGATGCAATATTTTCCATCGACACGTTCACAAGCGATCGCAGGAGTCTTGCAAGCGAAGATACTCGCTCACTTTTTATGGGGTTGCGCTTGACTGGCACCGCGCTGCTTCCCATTTGGCCCTTCCGAAAAGGCTCGGCGACCTCACCTATCTCTGTGCGTTGCAGGTTCCTGATCTCGACAGCGATCTTGTCGAGTGTGGAGCCAATAAGTGCAATAGAAAACTGCATCTCTGCAAACCTCTCTCGGGGCACAATCTGTGTAGCAGCATCTACAGAGTAAAGACCAAGGTTTTGAGCAACAATTTTTTGTACTTCAAGTGCCTTGTCGCCCATTAGAGAACCCGTACCAACTACGCCAAGCGTCTTACACACTAGAAACCGCTTTTCACCTTCCTTGATACGTTCGATGTGCTTGGCCATTTCCACTGCCCACACTGCAAATTTTAATCCAAATGAAATAATGCTTGCATGCTGCCCATGCGTCCTGCCTACCGCTGGCAAGTCCCTGAACTCAAGCGCTCTATCCATTAAAAGGTGCGCAAGCTTGGCTACCTTTGATAGAATTATTGAAAATGCCTCACGCATCTGCATGCAAATGGATGTGTCTATCACGTCATTGCTTGTCAGCCCGTAGTGTATCCATAGCTTGGATTTGGCTGAAACTTGCTCGCTTAACGCCTCTACCATTGCGGCCGTATCATGCTCGCTCACTGACTCAAGTTCGTTAACTCTAGCAGGAGCAACTCTGCCCGGGCGGGCTCCTCTTGTAATTTCATCCGCTGCATCTGCTGGGATCACACCTAGCTGGGCCTGCACCTGCGCAACGGTTGCCTCAAAATCGAGCTGATACTGCAGCCTTCTTTCGTCCTCAAAGATATCGCGCATCTCTTTGCTACCATAGCGTCCAGAGTCTATCGGTAGTATTGGCATCAGTCTCAAGGATAGAGCGACGAAGCGGCGAAAATAAATCTTCTTGCCAAGTATAGAATTATTACTCTTCCGCCCTCACCATCTCATTTGTGTGATATCATCCATTGTGTAGTGGATGCGTGCTCCATAGAATTACCTACGCGTTAGACGTTGAAAAAAATAAGCTACACATTTTTGCCTCCGTGTCGGGCAAGGCTTATAATTACTTTACAAGAAATAGCAGCAACAGAATTGGATGAACTTATCACTAGGAGCGGCAGCCATCGAGTCAAGAAGGTAAATGACCTTGAGTATAGAATAGACCCAGAGCCGGCCAAAGGTATGAAAGTCCCAGTTACAATCTACGCCAATGAATTATTGGTATCGAAAATGGTGACTGACAGGACAGTCGACCAGGCTGCAAATGTCGCCACGCTACCAGGCATCAAAAAACATGTGATCGTGCTCCCTGATGGCCATGAAGGCTATGGCTTTCCTGTAGGTGGTGTTGCGGCAACTGATCTTGAAGAAGGGGTGATCAGCCCGGGCGGAGTCGGCTACGACATCAACTGTGGTGTGCGCTTGATACGGACGAACCTGACAGAGCGGGATGTTAGGCCGCGGCTAAAGGATCTGGTCAACGAGCTTTTTAGATCAGTTCCCTTAGGCGTTGGAAGTGAGGGAGCAGTAAAGCTGACAAAGACTGAGCTTGACGAATTAGTAGTAGAAGGCGTCAGGTGGGCTGTCAGCCATGGATATGGTACTGAAGACGATATGGAAGCATGCGAAGAGGCTGGTAAGATGGAAGGAGCTGACCCTGCAAGCGTCTCAGATACTGCAAGAAAAAGAGGTGCAGCTCAGCTTGGGAGTCTGGGTTCTGGCAACCACTTCCTTGAAGTGCAAAAAGTAGACAAGATCGTTGACGAGCGTGCAGCCAAGGCAATGGGCATCAACCAAGCGGGCCAGCTGACGGTGCTTATACACTGCGGCTCACGAGGCTTTGGCCACCAAATATGCACTGATTACTTGCGTGTTTCTGAATCAGTTCTACGAAAATATGGGTTGACGCTTGCTGACAGGGAGCTTGCATGCGTGCCCAACAATTCCAAAGAGGGAGAAGAATATCGCAAAGCAATGTATTCTGCTCTCAATTTCGCATGGGCCAACCGCCAAATGATAACACATTGGACACGGAAAACGTTTGAGCAGATCTTCAAGTCAAAAGAAGGTGACCTTGACATGGATCTCATTTACGATGTTGCACACAATATCGCCAAGGTGGAGCGCCACAAGGTTAATGGCAAGGGAACCTCCGATCTAGTAGTCCACAGAAAGGGTGCTACAAGGGCTTTCCCTGCAGGCATGGAACAGGTGCCAAGCAAGTACCGGAGCATTGGCCAGCCAGTAATAATACCGGGCTCAATGGGTACTGCCAGCTGGATTCTGCTTGGCAACCAAAATTCACTTGATCTCAGCTTTGGATCTACTGCACATGGAGCAGGGCGCATGATGTCGAGGTCTGCTGCAAAGCGGAGCTACTCAGCCGACCGCGTGAAAAGTGGTCTAGAGTCAAAGGGAATCTATGTCAAAGCGCTTACAAAGGAAGGAGTGGTCGAAGAGACACCGGAGGCCTACAAGGATGTTGATGCTGTAGTCAATGTTTCGCACTCCCTTGGAATTGCTACCAAGGTGGCGAGGCTCGTGCCAATAGGAGTGATAAAGGGCTAATGCAAGCAGACGACGACCCTGACATTGATATAATCAATGCACGCAAACTAAGGGAGCTTCGTGAAAAGGCAGCTGCAATGGAAAAGGCAAAATCTAGTCGTCAGCAGCCACGGCCAAAGTCCTCAAGAGAAATAGTATCTGCATACCTCTACGACAGGGCCGACGAAGTACTAGACCTTGCTTACGGGCAGTATCCTGTCCAGACTGAAGCGATTGTCACAAGAATTGCCAGACTTATTTTGTCTGGCGAAATAACAAGCAGGATATCGGGAGGCGAACTCTTGATGCTTTTCAGGTCTGTGGGCCTTAACCTAAGGGTCAACACGACAATCAAGGTCGAAGACGATGGCAAGTTGATCTCGTTCTCTGAGAAACTCAAGCGAGCAGCAGCAGAAGAAGAAGAAGAATGATTTGCCTTGATAATGGGAACATTTATCCTGGATTTT
>CAYXGH010000004.1:0-3178 GCA_964464485.1 uncultured Nitrososphaera sp. | reverse complement strand
AGAAGAAGAAGAAGAATGATTTGCCTTGATAATGGGAACATTTATCCTGGATTTTCAGACAATTGATTTTGAACCTGATGCCAAGATTGCAATAGATATGCTCTCTGACTATCAGAGGCTCTGCCAGCTGGAAAACTCGTTCGCGCTTGACCCACCGGTACAGAGCCTCGGCTGGTCGTTTGCGAAGATGTTTCTGGCAGGTCAATTCGTGGAGAAGTTATATACACATCAGGCTTACAACATAGAGGCTTCAAAAGGCAAAAAGCCTGAAGACAAGTTCATTGCATGGCTTCAAAAGGAATTGAAAAATAGAGGCTGTGGCGCGCAGATAAAAATAGCGCCAGAAATGAGATCGATCTAGACTCTACGTCCTCTTCTGCCGCCTGGCTTTCTTGTAGTGTCGTGCGGCACAGGAGTCACATCGTCGATTCTACCAATGCGAAAGCCTGCTCTTGCAAGTGCCCTGATGGCAGCCTGAGCGCCGGGACCTGGAATTCTTGGACCTACCCCGCCGACAGCACGTACGCGAATATGCAGGGCATTGATGCCCTTTGCCTTGGCAGTTTCAGCTGCCGCGACAGCAGACTTCATAGCTGCATAGGGCGAGGATTCATATCGGTCAGCGGTAACGTGACGTCCGCCAGAGCTAAATGAGATTGTCTCGCTTCCACTCAAATCAGTGATATGGACAAGCGTGTTATTGTAACTGCTAAAAATGTGAGCTACCCCCCACTTTGTTTGGGTAATGTCGCCTGTTGTTTCAGACATGCACTTGAACTTGCTTCTGTAGAGAGTTAAAAACTTTATCACTTATGGAAATGCATATAGCCCCTGTTCTCAAGAAGCCTATTTCTAACAAAGACGTTGCCAGAGCCCTTTTGCACTCTGCCTATAACATGCAGATCAACTCCTGCTTTCCTTGCTGTAGCCTCGGCTTGCCTTAATTTTGTATTCGAAATCGTTGCCACAATCTCATACTCTTCACCACTGTGAAACACCAACTCGTGCTTGTCAAGGCTGTTTTCCTGTGCGAACTTGTCCAAGCCTTCTACAGCTGGAATGCTATAAATTATGATGTCGACCCCCTCACTTTGGCTTGCCAGTTCATATAGAGATACTGCAAGTCCATCACTTGAATCAATTGATGATGAGAAATATCTTGCAAGGGCCAACCCAAAGCTCTGCCTTGGGTAGGGCTCGAGCACTGACTTCACCGCGTGCTTTCTGAATATGCTGCTGCTGCTGCTGGCTGTAATCTCATTTTTTTGCAGCAGGATCGCTAGGCCGGCAGTAGCAAATCCAAAAGGCCCAGATACGATTACATAATCTCCGGGCTTCGCTCCACTTCTTGTTGGAACTTTGAATCTGGAAAAGCCAATCATGCTGCAGTCAATAACAAGCTCGCCAGCTTCGTTTGTATCCCCGCCCACTATTTTGACTCCAAATTCCTTTGAGGCAATAGCAAAGCCCTCAGCAAGCCCTTCAATATATGGCTGCCGCATGGAGCAACTATTTGGTATGCCAAGTGAAATTACTGCTGCATGTGGTCTGACGCCCTTGGCAGCAAGATCGCTTATGCATGAGACGATGCTCTTTCGTGCAACCTGCCAGGCTTCCATACCACTGGGAACATCGGTACTTGCAACCAGCATATCGCTTTTCATAACAATTCCCTTATCTAACAACGCCACGTCGTCAAGGTTGCTTATACCCAGCTTGTTCGCAAAGATCCGGATAATCTGTTTTTCATCTAACTTGGTCATACACTGTCTGAACCTTTTCACTTGCCTTCTTGTAAATGGCCTGTGCCTTTTCCCCTCTGGATTCGACAGATATCCTGATCACGTGTTCGGTGTTTGATGGCCTGATCAGTACCCATGAGTCTTCATCCATTATTGCCTTGACGCCGTCTTCTGTCAATATCGAGTACGAATCGCTCTTGAAGACATCAGGCAGCTTTTCGATCACTGTTTTGTGCAATGAAGAATTAGCCACTATCTTCGATCGTATTTGTACAAATTGTGACGCAAACTTTAGGCATTCGTCTACAGTCTTCTTATCAAGCGCGGAGATCGTTGCTGCCGCCAGGAGACCATCGCGGCACATGTTAATCTTAGGCATGATAAACCCGGCGCTACTGCCCTCGCCACCTGCCTCTGCGTTCACATCCAGCATCTTGCTGACGACGTTTGCTTCACCTACTTTGGAGTATGCAACAATCTTGCCATCGCGCTTATGGATGTATTTCTCTATTGCAACACTGGTATCGATGCTTGTAACAAACTTTTTCAGACCTATCTCCAATGCCCTTGCGATACACAGCAGCAGCGTTGTGTCTGGGCTCAATTTTTTGCCTTCACTGTTGACAACTACAAGCCTGTCAGCATCTAGGTCAAGCCCAAAACCATAGTCTAGTTTGTTTGCAGTTACAAGTGCGCGCAGGTCTGCCAGCTCATCTGCAGTGGGATCCGGGCCCCTTGAGGATATTCCTGCAATGCCATTGATAGTGTAATACTTGAGTCCTAGCTTTTTGAACAGATACTCTGCATAGCCACATGCCGCACCTCCAGCAGCATCAATTCCCACTTTGACGGCCCCAGTATTACTCTTTGCCATCTCTGCAACTACATCAGGATAGTAGTTTGAGGAAATCTGAAACTCATTTCCAAACTTGCCCGGATGACGATGATCGCTTGTCATCTTGAGCATTCCCTCTAACTCATGCTCAAACAAGCCTCTACCATCAATTATGAACTTGAGCCCGTTCCACTCTAAAGGGTTGTGCGACGCTGTCACTATAATACCAGCGCCATACTTCCGCGCTTCCCTAAATGCTGCGGGGGTGGGCGCAATGCCGAGGTTGTAAACATTAATACCCGCAGCCATCAGGCTTGCAATCACGATTTGAGCAATAATCGTACTGGATGGACGAGTATCGCGTGCAATTACACACTTGCTAGACTTGATTAAACATGCAAACTGGCCTGCAAACCTGTTCACCTCGTGAAGGTTGAGATCTTGTCCGTAGACGCCTCTGACTCCTGAGATCGATATTTTCACACCAAAAAACTATTCTCAGTCTTTTATTTATTTTAGCGTGAAGCATTAAATAACGAGGAGCTGGAGTTGCATCTGTTTTGCCCTAGTAGCTCAGCCTGGCAGAGCGAAGGTTTCGTAA
>CAYXGH010000003.1:0-21551 GCA_964464485.1 uncultured Nitrososphaera sp. | reverse complement strand
TGATAGTGCCATACAGGTTTGGACAAGTCATCTGAGGGACACAGTATGAGAAAGCGTTGTTTGAGAGCAATACAGACGGGACGAAAAGAAAAACATCAAAGCAACGGAAGACAAGCGTCATCCTTCTTTTTGTATATCTTATGGCCGATAGTAGGTAGTAGTATTGCTCTCCTCATGTTGAGATGCTACATGCAAATAATAATACTGATTAACGAGTCCAACCCTTTAAGGGAATAGAAATATGATGCTTGTCAATTAAATTTGTAATAATGATCCTCAAAGATGGTTAATATACTGCAATGCTCAAAAGAGCTAGCGACTGATAGTGAATGCCGTTGCAATACTGCTGTACCGGAACATTGTGGCTTCAATTGACAAGGTCTTCCTCGTATGGCAAGTCGTATTTCCCATAGTCTACATCTTTATCGCGGGTTATTCGTATTCAGCACTCATTGGGAATCAGGGTGTCCCAATGGGCAATACAACAACAACTGTACCATATCCAGCATACTTGGCTGCAGGCATGATCGGCTTTAACATGATGAACAGCAGCACGATTGCCGGCAGCATAATATGGAACGACAAGCGAAATGGCATGTTCCAGCAGATATTAGTGATGCCCTTTGCAAGAATGGAGTATATCGCCGGCGCCATCATCACCATCATGCTGATGGGCCTTGCAAGCGCGGGGCTTATCCTCATAGCTGGCACGCCGACACTTGTTGGAAGCGCGCAACCTACTCTTGTAGGATCGCTATACGTGCTCTATGCGCTTATAACGGGCGCGATATTCTTTGGCTCTATTGCGACAATCATATCGACGCGATTGAAGAGCAACGAGGGTTTCAATGTGATAGTCAACAGCTCGTTCTTATTCTTTTCATTTGTCAGCACTGCCTTCTATCCAACGCAGGGAGTGCCGGAAGCACTGAGCACCGCATTTTATATCAACCCACTGACATACATAGTCGATATTACAAGGGCGGGCATCTTTAACAATATAGATCTATTTACAAATATTGAAGTTGGTGTCATCGCAGCTGTGACCGCAGCCGCATTCTTTCTCGCTACACTTTCGATGATGAGGATGAAGGTCTAGGTTCCGTTTCCAATAACAGTGAGGAATACTTCTTCAAGCGTAGGCGGGTTCATAGAGACAGTTTCAATCTGGACCGCATTTTTTGAAAGTGACTCAATTATCTTGACTAGCATCTCCTGAGCCTCTGCCGAGCTTATCCTTATCGTGTCTTGTGATGTCATCTCAATTACAGAGCCGTCAGCTATCTGCCCGATGATCTGCATGACTGACTGGGCCGTCGAATCCTTTAGCTTGATCTCTACTGCCTTGACACCTCCATATTTTTGCTTCAGGCCGGCAGGCGTGTCGGTGGCGATTATCTTTCCTTTATTAATTATTGCTATTTCATCGCACAAATATTCTGCTTCTTCCATGATGTGGGTTGTAAAAAATACAGTCAGCCCACTTCTAACATGCTTTTTGACGTAATCGAGTAATGTTCGTCTTGCAGTTGGGTCAAGACCTACCGTTGGTTCATCTAGGAACAGCAGATCCATGTCATGCATAAACTCCCTTGCAACCTGCACGCGCCTACGCTGCCCGATGGACAACTCGTCGTTTTTCATATTGCTGAATGATACAAGTTCAAATTTTTCCAAGAGCTCCCTTGCCCTGTCGCGCCTCTTTTCGCCTGGCATACCCCACATGAGGCCATATAGCTCAAGTGCACGGTCTACCCTCAGGTTAGCCTCAAAGCTGGGCTCCTGCAGCACGACTCCCATGCGCTTTCTAATTTCGCGGGAGTGCTTTACAATGTCCTTGCCAAAGATCTTCACTATCCCCGAAGTTGGCTTGACAAGCGTCGTAAGCACTCTTATTGTCGTAGTCTTGCCTGCGCCGTTTGGGCCAAGAAACCCAAATACCCTGCCATATTCCAAATCAAATGATATTCCATCTACTGCATGCACCTCTCCATAGCTTTTGCGCAGGCCAGAAACGTGGACGCATAGTTCCATTCGCAGATAGTGCGCAAAAAGTCTAATTTCTGCCTTTATCCAAAGGGAGCCCCAACAACCATTTCAGAAAGATGGTGTATATGGATGTGCACCGTTTTTGTGATGCTTTTACTGCAGGTATCCAAGCGCATCGCTATAACTATAAGATCGAATTCTTGCATAAACCATCCTGGAAAGAATATATCTTCTAGTTGTACTGATTCTCTCTCAGCTTCTTCTCTCTCAAAATATATAGGCAAGTGAATAGCAATGGTTCTTTCAGACTGGAGGTTCATTGCAAGCTTTGTCGTCGTCCCACGATTTTAAGGGAATGCTAGAGATCCTTCTCCGACAGCGCCCTGAGCTGAACCCGGAGCAGGTAAGAGACTTGATTGATGAAAAGAAGCGCAAGGTGGGCGCCGGCTATCTTACTGACCAAGGTGCGCTCTTTCTTGTTGCAGCTGACCTCGGTGTATCATTTGACAACGTCTCCAAGATGCAGACAAGCCTCAAGGATATTTACATAGGGGCAAAAGAGGCCACAGTCGTAGGCAGGATCATGAACATTTACCCTATTCACAGGTTCACCAAAAGAGATAGTAACGAGCAGGCTGCTACCCGCACGTTTGTGATATATGACAAGGATGCAAAGGTCAAAGTCAAGCTGTGGGACAAACACACGGCAATACCGGACGAAATGGGCCTGCAGGCCGGCGACGTGATCAAGATAGTCAAGGGGTACGTCAGGGCAGGTCTTGACGGCAAACCAGTGATCAACCTTGGGAACTATAGTACAATCGAGACTGCACCTGATGATTCGTCTATTCCTACGATTGATTCTCTAACTATTACAGTTGATGCCATAAATTCACTGCAGGACAACGCCGTCATTTCTGGCACCGTCAATTCTAACCCGCGGGTAACTGATTTTGTCAATGCAAGAGGGGAGGCAAGCAAGTCTCTCCAGCTCCAGCTGTCAAATGAAGCAGGCACTCGCTCGCTTCGAGCAGTCATCTGGAATGTCGATGAATCAAGAGTTCCCAAGGTGTTCAAGATCGGTTCTAAAGTGCACCTGATTGGTGTTCGAGTAAAACAGGGTAATCCACAGTATGGTAGCGGCGACTTTGAGATCCATGGCGATGAAGGCACAATACTGCAGTTCTCAAGCTCTCAAGAAGATGTTGAGGTAATGCCGCTCCGAGTCATCTCTATCGGCGAAGAAACCGGCAGGGGCAGCTTCATGTGCCTTGCAGTCGACAGAGCAGGTAGCCCGCTTATACTCACAGTCGATAATTCGCTTGTCAGCTCCAATCAGCTAAATGAAGGTGTAATGATCGAGTGTGTGCCTTCGCGCATATTTGGCAATTCAGTCACGCTATCAAAGGACGATTCATATGTCAGAGTGACAGACGAGGGCGATGACACATCCTTTCCAAACCAGTCAAAATTTGAGAGAAAGATACAGGACGTGCAGATTTCACAGGATCCTTACATCATCGAAGCAATTGTACTTCAGGCGCCTGAGACTGCAGAAGTAAACACCAAGTCAGGCGAGACTGTGCCTATGACCTCTACCCTGCTTGGTGATGACACAGGCGAGATCAGGCTAGTCGGATGGCGTAACCAGAGCGCTGGCGTCAACAAGCTGAACGTAGGCGACAGGATAAGGCTAGCCGGTGTCACTGCAGGAGCAGGGCGAGAAGGCAAGGCAGAGCTAACTTTACGGCCCTATTCTTCAATCACTAAGCTAAGCTAGAAAACCAAATTAAGCAATCAGGTAACTCCTGTTATGGTGCTCATTACTTCAGATGCAGCCAGCAACATCATAAAGCAGGCGGCGGAGCTCAAAGCTCGGGTTCGAAGCCACGCTTCAAGAATTGAGGAGAACTTCAAGGTAGGAGTCGAGATCGAGGTATGTCTTATCGATGGCAAGGGGACACCAGTTGACGCAAAACCTGTTATCGAGCTGCTACGACAATATCATGATATTGACTTTGAGTATGGCATGTGTCAGCTTGAATACAGGACAGAGCCGGTTTCCTTTGAAAGCCTTGCACAGCTGAATTTACAGTTTGAAGAATTCATAGAGCACCTTGACCTAATTGTCAACAAAGTCTACAAAAATGATGTGTTCCCTGTATTTTTAGGATCGAACCCGTCGCCTCACATTTTGAAGGACGGTCTCATTACAAATAAACCGCGCTACCTACGACTTGCAAGGTGGCAGAATAAAATCCCTGATGTAGAAGTTGACGGACAAAAGTTCAAAGCGCTTCATGTAGCAGCTGCCATTCAGGGCTTCCATCTCCATTTGCAGGGGAAAAACCCCAATTTTACGGCGCAAATGTTCAACCACATTCTGAATTTAATCCCTTCTGTGATATTGCTTGGAGCAAATAGCAGACTTTTCGCTGGCAGGGTGTTTTCACTCCACGAGCCAAGAATTTACCTCTACGATCAGTCGGAGCAGCAAAACTCAGGATTCCCAAGCATATCACGGTACCTCAGCGGCGTAGAAGATTACATTGACTACATTATTTCAAGAAAGCCGGTGGTTGCAAAGGACTACTTTGAACTGGTAAAAGAGCGTCATGATGACGCCCGCATTCGGATCAACGCAGGCTTTTACAGAGTCGAGACAAGAGTAATGTCTGTACAACCCACCCCAAAGACGATGATGGCAATGATAGAGTTTTTCACCGGCTACCTGCACAGGGCCATCCACGAAGAACGAGAGCTGCGCCCCTTGCCAGCCATCAGAGAGGAGCGGCAGGCTGTTGTAAGATCAGGTTTTGAAGCTAAGACACATTTTAACATCATCGAAACAGTCAGGAGCCAGCTTGCATACGCACGGAAAGGCATTTCCGACCTTGGAGTCAAACCAGATTTTCTGAATATACTCGAAAAGCGGCTTGAGAACAAAACTACCGCCGGCGAATATGTTGCTAGATTATGGCAGAATAGATTCAATGGCTCCATAGAACAAACCTTACCAGAGGTTGTCGCAGACATTTGGGAAAGGACAAAGAACAACCAGCCTATTTCCTAGTAGTCGATAGTATAGTGGGGTCATATTCAAGAGAATGAATGAATAATTATTATTGCCATCATCATCGTCATTATCATCTAGCATTCATTTGGCTAATCGCTCCAAAAGCCCCGCGTAATGACGTACTGCTTTTCTGCTTCATAGATACTCCGATACACCTGTTCGTCGTCGACATAGTTGCGCAGGATCCTTGCTGCAGTGTCAGCACCAACCCCGTGGCCGGATAGCACTATTAATGCTGTCCTACCAAAGTTGTTTACAAGTGACGCTACTTTCCATGCACGTTCAAACTTGTGGTTCTGCTCTGGCGTCAGCTTACCACCAGTAAGGCGATTCCGAATTATTCTTGACATTTCATCGTCTGACCAAAACGTAGCACTGACAAGGCGCGACCGGCAGTTTGGGCACGATATTTCTTCAGGCACATCTCTTGTTTCCATTACTCGCTCCCACTTACCACAGCGTATGCAGACAAGCCTATGCTTTGTCTTTTCGAGCCGTTCTTTGACAAGCTCTATAACTCCCTTCTCAATGCTCAAAGGCATAGCTCCAGCCATCTTTGCTGAATGTTCTATTATCGGCTTTGCGAGATCTGAAAATTCATTCACTTCAAGCCAGTGGATCGAGGCCTTGCCTTGCTTTATGCCGTCAAGCACTTGCTGGGTCTGCGGTATATCATACTTATCGTGTACTAGTTCTCGTATAGATTCTGCGCTCACTGGCGTCTTCGAATATCTGTCGTAGATCATGCGTGCTACCTTTTTGTCATACACCGCTTCCTTGCTTACCATGCCAAACCTTTTGGCAACCATCCATACCTTCCAATTGATATTATGAGTGCCAGTCAGCGCAGCAATGATGACAGGCTCAAGGTCGTAGATGTCGCTTAAAGCCGCTTCAATCCTCCCTTGTGTTATTCTTGCACTTGAAGTCAGCATGATCCTATAGGCATCTGACCTAGACTCCACAATGTATCCAATCTGTGATGACAATATTGTAGACAATAGGGATGCAATAGTATTGTTCACCTTTGACCCGAAAACACAGTGTATTACAAGCATGTTGCGCGAAGCATAGCTTTCAACCACAATGTTCTTTGAATCCGGTATCACCTTAAGCATCTTCAGTGTGCTGTCCATTATGGGTGTCGACAGCTTAATCTGACCAGTTGCCGCCTGGTTACGTACGACCCCCACCTCTTCTGCAGTCTTGAAATCAACGGGTATCATTTCGCCGACCCAGTAGGGAATATTAATCGCAGCCCCGCGTAGGGGCTCAACGTTTACAACTAGACGCACTTCATCGACAGACAGTATGCGCCACTGCGACCCCTTGAGCACAAATACATTGCCTTTTTCGCCGTAATCGCCGACGAACTGCTGGTCAAGCGTGCCTATCCTGCGCTTGCTTATTGAATCAATGACTTCAAACTTCAGAACATAAGGTATCATTGAGGCATTCTCGAAGTAGTACTTGTACGCTTTTATCTTGCGGGTGTAGGTATGAGCTTCGCGCTCGTACTTGATGACGTTGTGGCCGGCCAATATGTCAAGGCAGCTTTCAACATCAAAGAGGCTGATGTTTCTGAACGGATAAGCCTGAGTTATAATGTCGTATGCATAATCCACATTAACTGGATCGCGACTCTGCATTGCAAGTCCAACTAGATGGTGAGCCATCACATCAAGCGCTCCTTCGTGTATCTTTTGCTCCTCAATTGAGCCTTTTTTCATCCGATGAATTATTGCAAGTGACTCTATCTCATCGTCAGGATTGTTAGTCACTATCAGACCCTTTGCAAACCTACTTTGGTTGTGCCTGCTCCTGCCGATCCTTTGCATCAATTTTGAAACTTGTCGAGGAGATCCATAGTGAATAACAAGATCCACTGAACCAATGTCAAGGCCCAGCTCAAGCGAGCTTGTGCAGACAACAATACCTGCCATGCCAGAACGGAGTGTGTGCTCTGTCTCTTCGCGCATCTCCTTTGAAAGCGAGCCGTGATGGACATCCACTTTGATATCACTCTGGTTCTTCAGCATGGTGCCGAGGTATTCTGCCTCGTCCCTTGTATTTGTAAAAAATAGGATTGTGCCCTGGATGTTGTTGACCTTGACATATTCCGTAACAAAGTGGGCGACATTGTTGAGTGATCCCCTTACAAACCTGACGTCAATGTCATAGCTGCGACTTGCAGGGTCAACAAGTACTGCGCTGCGCCTACCAGCGCCGCAAATAAACTGGGCCGCCTGTTTTAGATTTCCTACCGTGGCAGAAAGCCCTATTCTCGTTATAGGCTGCGATGATAGGGCCTGCAGACGCTCAAGGCTTATTGAAAGGTGAGCGCCGCGCTCATTAGCCACCAGCTCGTGAACTTCATCTACTATTGCCCACTGTAGACCCTTTAGAGCCGCCAGCATCTTATCACTTGTCAGAACTATTCCAAGAGATTCAGGTGTTGTTATCAGCACATCAGGGGGATTTTCAACTATCTTTTTTCTTGCCAAAGCGGTAGTATCGCCGTGCCGGATTTCGACCCTTAGGCCTTCTGACTGCGCATACTGTACTATACGGCGAAGGACATCATTATTGAGCGCACGCAGGGGTGTGATGTATATTGCCCTAATTGTGCCGGTGCTATGCTGCTCTTGATGGGCAAGCATAGTAAACACGGGCAAGACAGCTGCTTCAGTCTTGCCAGAGCCTGTAGGAGCGACCAGCAGGCAGTTTATCTTCCTTGAAATGATTGGCAATACCTTGCGCTGTATTGTAGTTAGAGAAGAAAATCCTTCTTTTCTGAATTTGTTTATAATAATATCTTCTGCAGTATGGTAGTGGTTATTGCTGTTGTCACTTCTCAGTGTCTGCAGCTGTTCCGGTGCGCTGCTGCTGTTGTTGTTGTTCCCGTTTTGCTTTTGCGCTTGATCTTTCATAAACCATCACTGCGAATAGGCCGGCAATGAACAGCCCTATGGCAACCATGACGTACGAGTCAAAGTTTGCAATTGCTTCCCCACTCATCGGAGACTAAAGTCATTATACGCTCAATAAATATATTCGTATATCATACGACTCATGATGCTAGGAATAAACAATACTAGCCCGTCGATCAGTTATATGCATTTATTGCAATTTTGGTATTTGTTGGATGTGGACAGTTTTTTCATCAGTGTAGCGCGATACTATCGGTATTGTATACGGGCCTTAGTCTTGGATTCAAGAACCCCGTTTGGGAGTATAAAGATGGTGGAATTTTGATAAGGCGTAAAATAGTCGTCCACGCTACGTGAAGAACAACACTTTGATGAAGGACTTGACAAAGCTGACTCTCTACAACTATCCCCGTAGATAATTAAGGTAATGCCAATAGATTAACGCCTTACTTTTTCTTGACTTAACTCAGTTGAGGCTCTCTTCCCTCAAAGTGCTTCCTGACAGGTTCTATTATCTTGTTAATATAAGTTGCAGTTGAGTTCTTCAAATCCATCGGATGGATCTTTTTTGTAACAAAATCAGGCTCTATATCTTTGTAGCTTGTATATGAGATGCTGCCACCATATTTAGTAGGCCGCTCAATTACAAACTCGTCAAACTCATGGAATACCACATAGCGCACTAGCTCCAGAATTGGGTTACCTGCTGCAACTCCTACAGGGCAAAATGCTTTGCCTATTTTGTTGCGGATCGTCTTTTCGTCATCATGGATAAGGATGCCACTTGCTGGCTTGCTCTTGCTCATCTTGCTCGATATCCTCGCGTCTTCACCATTGCCTTCATCAAGGCTTATTCGCAGAGGCTCTGACAGGCCCGGCAGTAAATGATGATGCACAAGTACTGGAACCTTCCAGCCAAGCTTGGGAAAGATCTCCCTGACAAGCATGTGGATCTTTCGCTGGTCCATGCCGGCGTGCACAATGTCAAGGTCAAGCGCCTTTATGTCAACTGACTGCATTGGAGGATACAGCAACTGTGACAGGTCAAGGTTCTTTTCAGCCTCGCTCCTACCCATTATAGTAAGAGATCTCATCGTCCTTGCAAGTGTCATGTGCTTTGAGAAGTGAACAAAGTTCTCCCAGTAATCTTTAGTTTTCTTGTAGAGATCGCTTCCAAGCACGATGTTGACTCCAGGGCAGAAGAATTTGAAAGCCTCTGTGTAGTATTGCGAGACTTTCTTTATTCTGTCCCAGTCGCCTCCCATCTTATCATTGATGTACGTATGCCAGTCAGCTAGAAAGACAGTAGTGTTGATGCCAGCCTTCATAAAGTCGTTTATCTTGAATCCAGTCATGACAAGGCTACCAATGTGTAGCATGCCCGATATTTCCAAGCCGATGTAGTGTTTTGGGTGAGCCTTTGTTTCAATCAGCGCATGCAGCTCGTTTGTTGTGACGACTTCCTCTGTCGGCTCACGCATTATGAATGCCAATCGAGCATCTACATCCATTGTTGTAAGAGAAATGCGACTGACACACTTCTATAAACCTTATACCGCGGCATAGATGCTATTAATTAGTCATATAAGGTTCCAAGAAGGTTCGCAAATCCAAATAAACTAAGGTATATAGAATTGGTATCCGTGCAAGTAGAAGGGGGTGGGCAGGTTGGGATTGCTTCCCTCGTTCATGGAACACCTCGCAGCAGTGTGCAGAAGTGAGCGTCTGGCAATAGAAACAAAAAATTCCTACTGCTCCTGCGTTCTCGAAAAATCCTTAACCCCGTTTATATTCTATTTTGGTTGATAGTAGACGTGGCAAAACATTATTACCTGCTTGGCGTTGTAGCAGCACTACTTGCGTTTGTTACAGCTGCTAGTTTGCTGCCACCATTATTTGCTCAGCAAGACAACGCTACACAGCTGAACGCCACAAGCACTGACGTCCCTGTGCTTGAGCAAATATCTGAGAAAGGTATCTACAGAGTGGAACTAAAATGGCCTCAGCCCATTAGTGACGTAGAGGATGCCTTGCAGGTAGAGATAGTATTCAATAACGCCAGCGCTTCAACGCCTACGAATACTACAATCCCTCAAAGAGAGGGCAACGAAACGGGGGTAGGTACTGAAGCTGGCCTGACTGTTCCCGAGGTCCTTGGAGGTGAGCTTATGCATGTAGAAAGCTATGATATGGCAATTTATACTCCTGATGGCAGAAAATTATGGGAGCAGCTTGATCAGCCGGGGCAAGGAGGAAGGGCGACGCAGAGGATCGTGCTTGAAAGTAACTACACAGGGCCAGTTACCATAGATATAAGCGACATCAGGCCGGGCGGAGGTGGGAACGAAACCGCCACCGCAGCTGACATGGCTGACTCGGTGACATTTACTGCTACAATAGTACCTGAATTTCCACTTGTAACAGTACTGCTTGCTATTGGGATTATAGCTACTATTGCTGTTCAGAGGCGTAGGCAGCGGCTTATATAAGATTAATCTGAAATAGATAAAAATTGTATGTTCACAAGTCTTTGTGTATGAGCGATATCATTTCATGGGACAAGGCCATTGGCAAGAAGGTGAAATCAAGTGACGACAAGGACCTTGGCAAGGTTGAAAGCATAACCCTCGATTATATTCAAACAAAAGAGGGCATGGTATCAAAGACTTACTACTTTATCCCAAAATATCATTTGAGCGGATACGATGGCGATAAGCTGTGGGTTTCACTTACAAAAGACGAAGTAAAAACAAAGTTTGAGAGAGATAGCGCGCCTGAGCCGTCTGAATGGGAGACGCAAGAATATAGAGAGCGCAGGACAACCATTACGCGACAGCACCCAGACTTTGCCACAAACATTCCAGCATACAAACCTTCTTCAGACATGGTTCAGCTGTCATGGGATAAGATCATTGGCAAGAAGGTGAAATCAAGTGACAAGAAAGATCTCGGCGACGCAGAAAGCGTTGCAACCGAGTATATCGAGGTCAAGGAGGGAATGATGAGCAAAAAGCACTACTACATCCCCAAGTACTACATTCAAGGCTTTGACGGCGACACCTTGTACACCTCCCTCACAAAGGATGAGATCAAAGATCGCTTTGAGCGCGATAGTCCGCCATCGCCTTCAGAGTCACAAACTCCAGAATACCAAGAGCGGATGCACCAAGTAGAATCTGCCCATCCACAATTTGTTCACGGCGTGCCTTTGATGGCAAAAGAACCCTCGACTGAGATTTCAGTTGACTACTCTGGCACAACATACGACATACCATGGGATCAGCTGATCCACAAGCACGCTAGGACGACGGATAAGGTAGAGATAGGATACGTTGAAAGGATTGGCAATGAGTTCATTGTGGTAAGAGAGGGTGTATCAAACGTTCACATCTATTATATTCCCAAGACGTATATCCGCGATTACGACGGAAGCCAGCTATGGATAGATGCGCCGAGCGGCCTTGTCAGATCCAAGTTTGAGAGAGAGACTGAGCCTCCACTAGAGGAGCTTCGAGCCATGGCAATAGAAGCTCCGCGTTATAGAAGGGGCGAGCGGCAGACGCAGCGCAAAGAAGAAACCGATACAGTCACGGTAGAAACAGACATTGACCTAGAGCAGAGCAGTGCGGAAAAAAAGACAGAGCGGGCCTAACCTGCGCTATCTTTTAGGCTACTTTTATTACTAACGAGTAACTGGCAAGCCACTCTCGGTGCTTCTTATAATCAGGGTCAGCTTTCTTTACTAGCTGCCAGAATTGGTGTGAGTGATCAAACTCTATTAGGTGCATAAGCTCATGTATCATAACATAGTCAATGACATTGGGTGGGGCTGCTGCTAGCAGAAGGTTGAAATGCAGGTTCCCCTTTTTTGAGCAGCTGGCCCACCTCGACTTTTGATTCTTTATCGATACTTTGTTATACTTGACATTAAACCTACTTGCAAGCATTGGAAGTCGGTCTGCAAGTATTCTGGTAGTCTGCTGCTTGTACCATTCGTGCATATGCTGTTTATATCTACGCATATCAGTAACATGAAACGTTATCAGCTTAAGGGTGTCACTTATCATCGTTGACGGCTGCCGATCCTTTACTACATGGAATCGATACCTGCTGCCGAGAAAATAGATGGTATATGGCTCAAGCCCTCCGCAGCGCTCTTTTAATTTGCCATAGTATTGAGAGGTCTTGAGTATCCAGTCGCGCTTTGAAGCAACAAAGATCTCAAGCTCTTTGGTATTGTAGTTCAGGGGTACCATTGCCTGCACACCATTTATGCCAGATATCAGCCGCAACCTCTTTGCCCTCTTGTTTGGGCAGATATCAATTCTAATGGTCGTCGTGTTCTCGGTAAAAACAAGTGACAGAGACAATCCACAGATTTAGTTTTGACAGTTGTTAAAGAATTTTATGTAAAAAAATAGATACCCTCAATTGCAAATTTTTTCTTTCTCCAAATACTGCGCGGATATAGAATAAATGCATGCAAGCCATCATACATGCTATGGCTACACTTGATCTTAACTAGAGAATATATGAATAGAGCACTTGGAAATGAGGATGTTAGTCCGTTACTAGCTTGTTACTAGCATACCGTTGATACCTTTGTTGTGCAGTTCAACCACTTTCATTATTTTTGTGGATCAGAAAAGCAAATAACAAATTTTATCACTTGTGGCGGAGAGGTATTGGTTAAGATCATTTAATAGAAAAATCTATGATAATTTTGCATGTTATCCTTTTTAATAAAATGAATTCAAACTGTAGGATATCATATGGTATCAGGCAAGTATTTCAATAAAGGTGTCAAATCTTTGGATTCTCCTCATGTTGGACATGTTGTGAGGGAAACATCAGACAAGATAGTAGTCTTTGGCGAAGGTGATGATAGATATGATATTCCAAAAGACAAGATTAGATTTGCCGCAGCCAATGTTCTAATTGACTTACCATTCCATGAAATTGTAAAGAACTACAAAGTCAGCAGAGAGGAGCCACTACCTCTTGATAAAGAGCATATACATACTGTAGATTTACCGGAGCCTGTAGACTTGGCAACATATGAAGGAAAATATCCAAAGTCGCTCTTTAACAAAGGTGTTAGAACACAAGACGAAGAGCATATAGGGCATGTAATGACTGAAGCAGGAGACAAGATAGTGGTATGGGGGCACTACAACTGGCGGTTTGATGTGCCAAGGTCAAAGATTATTGCCGTTGGCAGAAATGTTATTGTTGGAATGGACTACAAAGAAGTGTTCAAGTACAAAGTAGACAGGAATGCTCCCTTGCCTACGGGAGAGCCAGTAGAACGTCTAACTGAGTGAACAAAATGCAGTAAACTTCTGGCTCTTAATGTATCTTGAAGGAAGTACATATGCTGCAATTTTTCCTGTAATAGTAAGAATGATAAATCTTTTCAGCATTTCTTTCAGAATTACAGGATGGAAGAGATATGTGTGATGTTGCTCTTTCCTATTTTTGTAGCAAAGCTTCAATGGGCTTTTTGGGGGATAAGGTAGGATAGTCCGTACGGATCCATATACTGTAGTAGCAGTCACCATAGATAGTTGATGAGAGATGGTGTAGCGTTAAGAATCATAACATCACTACCTCGCGAAGCGACAGCACTACATGCATATACATTTTTGCTGTAGGAGCAGCAGCAGGAGGAGGAGGCGCAAAGAAAGAAGGCTTCAGCAAGTGTTTCATAAATTATTACATCTAATACTTCTGATAGCATATGACAAATATCATGATAATTTATAATACTAAATTACGCCTGCTTCGCGCAACTTTTGCGGCAGATAGGTCTCTGAGAGGTACTTGAAGCCGTGTTTGAAGAATGCATCAAGCTCACATTTTTCCCTGTTCTTCAGAAATATGTCAAGCTCTTTCTGCCACTTTTTATCTTGGAACCAAGGTTTTTTCTTCATATCGTTTGCCCTGTTGAGATCTTCTTCTGACGCGGCAAGCCTTGCAACCTCGGGTATGTTGTATTCGTAAATGTCCGAGAACAACATGCCAAGTATCTTGGCATTAGGCGTGACGAGTCTGTAACTATCATAGCTGAGCGATTCACTGCCGATCTTATATCGAAGCGCGATGCCAAGGCCCCATGGGTCGGCATCTGCAAAAACCACCACCGGCTTTTTCCACTCTTCGTTGAGTGCCTTAACCATCATTCTAGTTGCCCGATCTGGCTCGCCTGAGCCAGTCATCAGGATTGCATTGTGCTTCTGTATGAAGCCAGACTTGCGTATATTGTTTAGCACAGTATCTTTTTCCACTACCATTACAAAGTCGGCCTTGACATCTACTATTTCAACGTCGCGTATATTGGTCGGTATCAGCTGCGATGTAGCTCTGCTGCCAAGGTTGCAATTAATGATATCGCCTCCAACTCTGAGAGTGATCGGGCCCGATATCATGCCCTTTGGCTTTGAGGTTACAGAGAACTCTTCTCGTGGAACACCTGTCAAGAGCTCGATTGCCTTGATTGCGTCATCTGAGTCGTCTTGGCCGTTCCAGAACTTTTGCTTGTTCTTCTCATCGCCCACGGTACTCAATGTGGCATAGTACATTCCACGTATGGTACTTTCCATTTCCTCGTTCAGCAGCCTGCGCACGGCATTAGCCATCACCAGATATTGGGCAAACGTCGGTATTTTCTTAGTGCTGTCGGGGCTTATGCTGACTGTCTTGTCGCCAATTGTTAACATCCTTTCTTCGCCAGACCAAACTGTGTTGTCATAGCCTATCTTGGGGACATTTAGCACAGGCATAGTCTTTTGCACTATAAGATCAGTGCTGACATCCTTCATTATCAGTCTAATCTTTTTGATGACTTCTAGGTGACGCTTGTCGGCTGGCATTTACTTGCTCTTCCTCCCCTTTGGCTTAGCATCCTCAGCTACCTTGTCAAGTGTCATCTGCGCTTGATCTTGCTTCTTGTCTTTCCGCAGAGTTTCCGGTATCTTTTCCTCCTTGATCCTCGGCTTTGTAAGCTTGCCCCTTCTCCCTGCAGCAGTGATTGCAATCTGCTCCTTATCCGGCTTGACCACTTCGCCATTGACCTCTAATGCTTCTTCCGCTTCTTCTTCAAGGCGCTCACCAGTTATCCTATCCTCTTTTTTCTCCACAACTCCGCCAGTGATCCCGCCCTTGACGTGCTTTTCTGCAAGCTCGGTAAACGCCTGCTCCAGCTTGGTGGCGTCAAGTCTGATCGACTCGGAAATCGCGCTTACAACCAAAGGAATGTAATACTTGTAAAGATTAAGCCGGCCCTGGGCCTCTTTCATGCGTAGCTCCTTTCTTATCTGCGCGCTCACCTTGCGATAGAGTTCAGATAGGCAATACTTCATGTGTTTTTTCAGCTCGCCTTCTGAGGCTATGCTTTCCTTGCCAGCAGTCTTGTACGGGATCTTGGTAGAGCAAATGTGAAAAAAGATGTGGATTGGCAAAAGTTCTACGGCTCTGTCCGACTTGATCTCGCCATTTGCAAATTGCGCCTTTGCCTCTTTCTTGGTGATCCCCATTTTATTTATCTCAACTTCAGAGACTACTTCCCTTGCTACATCTGATCCTTCATCGTATAGGAGAGGAATCTTGTTTGCAAATCTATAGAGTTTGAACGATGGAATGTCACCTCCATATGCGATTCCGCACTCGACAATGGTGGGCCTGTTGTTGATGACACACGTGCGGGATGCATAGGCAGCGAGTGTTGGCTTCAATATCTTGACTGTGATCTGAGGCCGTTGGATTTCTGTGATAGATGCTTCTTTGGAGACGGTCTCCTTGGTGGAGATAATTGTATATTCAGAGGTCATCCCAGTCGTCAAGATCTGTTCACCAATCGGGCTCAGGTGATCCGTGTTTGCCTGCTGGAAGTTGATGTACTTACACATCTTGACAATTTCGATGAGCTCGTTTTCAGTGTACTTGTCAGCCGGCTTATTCTCTACTCCTGCTTTAGCAATAATCTCTTTTGCCTTTTCGCTTGACATCTTTTGAAACGAAGTCGATAAGATTCCCTGAAGTGTGGTCTTTTGATTCATAAAACTCATTATCGCCTTCTTGAGCGTCTGTAGATCCATGTCTGCTGGGTGGGGGAGAACTTCTTTTGCGGGCTGCGGCATGACTTCCGTCCTTCTTTCAAACCTGACCTTGCCCTCATCAGTTTCGTATTCAATAATAGCATAAGGGTTGACAATGCTTGTCTGACTGATGTATTCGTTAATCTTGTTCTTCATGTTATTTCTTGTAATTGGAGAAAGTTTTGCATGGAGCACCGCCTCGACCTTAAAGCCAGAGTCTCCCTCTATCGGGGGTTCTTCGCCCTTGATTACTTTTTTTGCAAGGACTATTGGCTTATTTGTGCTGATGTCTGTCCTAAGCGCGAAATAATATTCTAAACCTTCTTCAATCGATTTTGACCATATCTTGAGCGGATGAATAGTATCTTTGGTGGAAAACGCAGCTATCATTTTGAGGCCCACACCAAACAGGCCGCGCTGCTGCTTTTCAACGTACTTGCCCGATGTCAGGAACGAGCATACTGCAATGGGTACCTTGTCTGACGGTATCCCTATACCGTTGTCCTGGCATGTAATCATCCAGAGGTCATTTGACGCATCAAGTAGCTTGAGCGACAGCGATATCTTGGGCAGGATATGGCCTGTCTCGCACGAGTCAAGTGAGTTTTCGATGAGTTCCCTTACAGCCATGTATAAAATACGCTCCGTGGTAAAGCCTGCCAGAGCCGAATTGTCGACAAAGAACTCCGACTCGGCTTTTTTATCATACCTCACCTTTCCTTTCAGCACTGCCGGCTTTGACTGTGCAGCTGCAACCTCTACAGTAGCCTTTTGGTTCAAAGTCATTCAGACTATTCGCTAACTCAATTTAACTTTTTATGAAAAATTTATTGAGTCAATAGATAGTAAAGGTTAATCTAGTTTATTGAGGTCTCTTGGGAATCTTCTTCCTTGTGGATATTTGATCTAAAACTAACTTATAACGTCAGAGTGATTCTACGCGAATTTCAAATATAGAAAAAAGCAGCTAACCTCATAGCCTAGATGTTGTTCTCATTGTCATGCGTGAACTGGTAGGGGTTGTTCCTCTGGTTCTGGTTCACGACTGCGATAGTGTTTCTGATGAGATGGTACATACTGTCATGGCAGGGGCATGCACACATCTTGGTCATAGTGAATGAGTTGACCGTCTCTTTAATGGTTCCATTGCACAATCCATGATCATTTTTGAGGCAATCGTCTGACTTGGCCACAGCTGCTTTTCCCAGCATACAGTATTTATAGTGAAGGGAAATAGTTAAATCGATTCTCTTCCCTTTTCTTGCATGATGAAGATTTATTCTGAAAGCAGGCCGTGGGGCAGATTTGAGAAGTTCCACGAAAACAAGTCCTGCACCGTCAAATTGATTTATGTCAATGCAAATTCCCGGCTCAGCCTGCAGTACCACAAGAAGCGATCAGAATTCTGGAAGGTGATCAAGGGCATTGCTATGGTAGAGATTGATGAAAAGAGAATTGTCCTGGGAGAGGGGGAGACGATTACGATCCCAAGACAGGCAAAACATAGAGTACTTGCCCTTGAGAGCGAGTGTATAATACTTGAAATCGCATACGGCAGGTTTGACGAAAATGACATTGTCAGATTAGAGGATGACTACCAGAGGGTTACCATGCCAAAGACCCGATTAGCAGCTGCCTAAGTGGATATGCACATAACTAGTGATATAACCTTCGGCCACAGTAGAGTTCAGAATAATCAAGCGAAAGAGAGCAAAGGCTATCCATATACTTTTAGCAAAAAGAGCATGATGATAATTCTAAAGGCGATGTGCTGATGGTCAAGATCAGCGAAGACGACTATTACAGCTCGAAGAGATACGAAATCTCTGACAGTCATTACTTTGATACTCGGCGGGCAGCAGACCTTTTTTGACAGTTAGTCATCAACAGCTAGCACTGGCTGTGAATAAGAAGGCTTGAAATTGAAAGAGCAGGCAGGCCACAAATGAGGCTTGTAGACACTTTCAAGGCAAGTCTGGATCCATATCTCTTCAGGCTTTACCGCAGATACCTTTATTCAAGATACAAAGCAACCAACGAGCTTGCACAGGCAGAAGTAGTACACGAGAAGGCAAAAGAAAGTCTGCTCAAGATGACAGACAAGTTTAGGCAAAACATGACGTATTTTGATCCTGGTGACCAGCTGGTAGTTGAAATTGAAAATTATGAATTGAAAAGCCCAGTTGGGATCGCGGCTGGGTTTGATAAGAACTGCGAGGTGCTTAGGCCAACATCATATGTTTTTGGCTTTCTGAACCCTGGCAGCGTGCTGAAAAATCCTAATGATGGCAACCCCCAGCGACCAAAGAGTGAGGGCACTGTCAGGATTGTAGTTGACGATGAAAGGAAGGCAATAATTAACGCACAAGGGTACCCTCATAAAGGCCTCGATTATACAATTTCAAATTTAAGAAAATTCATGGAAGGTTCAAGAGGCAATGCCAAGATCCTGCTTAACTTTTCCGGCATTACTGACATCTATGCTGAAGACGCGGTGCTTGATTCATGCAAAGAAATTCTAGTTAGATCTGCACCCCATATCGACTTTGGGTTTGAAGAAAATAGGACTTCGCCAAACACTGATTTCAATAAGGTGCTACAGACGCCTGAGTTTACAAAAAAGATAATCGACCTGATGAACACACATGTACCAGGCAAGGTTAAGGCGTCCAAGATATCTCCATACAGCAAGCTGCCGCCGTCAGATGAAGAAAAGAAATCCAAGCTCAAATCGATCAAGGTATTTTATGAAAATGGCGGACATATGGTCACGCTAGGCAACACAAGGTCGGTGGATACCAAATCTACTAGGCTTTGCCGAAATTTTGCAAGAGAAGTTGCCGGTGAAAGCGGCAAGCCGCTTTTTCCTTACATGTTGAAGCTGGTTGAGGATGTACACAGAGCATTTCCGGATATAACGATAATTGCCTGCGGCGGCATTTTTTCAGGAGAAGACGCTTGGAAAGCATATGAAAAGGGCGCAACTCTGCTCTCGCTCTATACTGCTCTTACATTCTATGGTTTTGGTGTTGTAAGGGACATACACGATGTTTTGAAAAAAAAGCTAGGCAGCGAAACCTTACAGGATTTTATAGAAAAGCGAGACGGCCGCATGAGGTAAATACTAAGACAAACCATTGCAAAGTATTGGAAACCTTTTAATGCACCTGTAATCACTTTCCTCTAAAAGGAATAGGGATTTGAAGCGTTGGGAAAGTATCCTAAAGTGGTTCTTGCTGCCGATCGCACATTGATGTCCCCTTACAGAGGAATATCGCTTGCGTCATTCTTTGGTTGTGCCCCAGCACTGGACTTTAACAGGGATCACAATTCATTTTGGTACTATGTCATGCGCAATCAGGTCACTCCAAGAGTCCTTTTTGATTTTATTTGCAATCCTATTGACCATACAAATGGCGTCGCCAATTACGCTCCTTATGGCCTAAGAAAGGTTGAAGCTGCGCTCTTGAGGGACGGCTACAAGCAGGAGGACGTCGTGGTTTCCCACCCAGATCACATCGAGAAATTCATTGGACCCGAAACTGAAGTGGTCGGGACATATGAGATGGATCCGCTTGGCATGGGTCCAGTCACCATGACATTCACCTATGGCCGCAAACAGATGTCCTATGATGAATTTTACAACCGCGAGCTTCATATGAGGATCAATGCCGCCAAGGCAAGGACAGGAAGCAAGGCCAAGGTGATTGCGGGAGCTTCTGGCACTTGGCAATATAACTACGACCCAGCCAAGATAGAGGAGTATGACCTTTACGGCATTGTCGAGGGTGAGCTGGGAGGTATCGGCCCCGAAATCGACGGAGCTGGAGGCAGATTCTTTGATGCGCTCATTGCAGGTGAGTGTGACACTGCCAATCCGTTCAAGAAGAGCCAGTTCAAAGTTGAGATTAAAGAATTTGTTAGAAACGGTAGAACGTACCACGGCAGGTTCATTCACTACTGGAATGAGCCATCAGTCAGTGAGATTCCAACGATTGTCAACCCTAGTATGCATGGCATGATTGAGGTTATGCGTGGCTGTGGACGCGGCTGCAAGTTCTGTGACGTAACACTAAGACCACTCAGGTATTACCCGGTTGAAAAAGTGCAAAAGGAAATAGAAGTGAACATGAAGTACGGTGGATTAAAGAATGCCTGGGTCCATAGCGACGACATTTTTGTCTATGGTCTCAACCCGAGGACAACAAAGAACATGCAGCCTAATAGAGAAGCCTTAGAAGGGCTGTTCAATGGTATCATGGCAACCGGCATCGAACATACAAACCCAACCCATGGAACACTTGCCGGTGCAATCGCAGATGAGAGACTTATCCCCAATCTATCTAAGATAATTAAAGCCAGCCCCGATAACCATATTGGCATCCAATGCGGTTTCGAGACTGGCAGCATAAGGCTCATTGGCAAGTACGCAGACCGCAAGCTCGCCCCATACAAGCCGGAAGAGTGGCACTGGGTAGTCAAGACGGCCATTAAGACACTCAATGAGAACTACTGGGTTCCGGCGTTCACACTCATTATGGGTCTTAACAACGACGAGACACAAGAGGACAGCTGGGAGACGATCAGACTAATACACGAGCTAGAAACTGAGCAGCCAGACAGCAAGTTCACTACGACACCGCTTACCTTTGTGCCTATTGGGCTTCTTGAGAAATCAGACTTTTTTGACATTGGCAATACGATGGACCCTGGGAAGCTGGGCGTCATGTACAAGACTTGGCAACACAACTTCAAGTATGGCATCCAAAAGTTCATGGGCAGAGTAGGGCGCAACAATCCGATAAAGGACTGGTTCTTCACGCAGTTAGCTTCAACTCTCGGAGGTGTGCCGCTCTCTGCGATGGAGAAATTCGCAAGGAGAAAGGGCTTTGAGCATGAGCATGCCATTGAAAAGATAAAAACAAAATACTGGTA
Source organism: uncultured Nitrososphaera sp. (assembly GCA_964464485.1). GTDB lineage: Archaea > Thermoproteota > Nitrososphaeria > Nitrososphaerales > Nitrososphaeraceae > Nitrososphaera. Next base: position 525 of record CAYXGH010000003.1, on the reverse strand, counting down.
AAAAGCCTCAACTTTGTTAGAACACAACCTTCTTATCATGCCATAAAAATCGGCATTGTAGGATGCAGAGACTTAGGACAATGGCTTGCTGACAGCTTTATTGCAACCGGATACACCTTCGAGGCTTCAGAAGCCGGGAAAAAGCTAAGTCAGGGCTGCAAGACATGGCGAGAAAGCTATATCAAGGAGCCTTTTGGAGACGCAGCAGCATTTGGAGAGATTGTCGAAATGCAACTCTGTGAGAGGAAACGCCAAGGGCAATCACGATGTCGGGAGAAAAGAATTTTGCAGAAAAGGTCGCGTCGTTATTGATATTATAAACCCACTTGACCTTTCAAAGGGTATGCCACCAACACCTGCCATTACTCATACAGATTCAGGTTGCGAAACTGTGTGTGTAGCGCATATGCTGTGTGACGCCTTAGTCAAGGCCTTTAACATAGTTGGCAACTATCACATATTCCGGCCAGATTTTCCTGGCGGCTCGCCGACCATATTTAATTAGGTACTTAATAACCTTGACTT
>CAYXGH010000002.1:0-23275 GCA_964464485.1 uncultured Nitrososphaera sp. | reverse complement strand
GGGTGGTATTAGGTGGCGCAATGCGCTGCTGCCATTTAAATATCTGGATATGTCTATTTTGCCAGCAGCCCAAGCAATAGTCTCCACAGGTCACCTGGAAAATCTAGCCTTTTTTACAAGACAGTGCCAACAAAGATTCACGCATATTATGGCTTGAAAAAATCATCCGAATTCCTTGGATCTGTTATAGCGAATTGCAAGTACTGCTCGCTGTAGTACCGCTGGACCACCCACAACAACTGTCAGTACCAAAGCAAGTGTTGCCGCGGCCAGCCCTACTGCCAATCGTAGTTTTGAATTTGTCATGGGTCCGATTTCGGAATGAATTATTTTAACTATTATTCACTATTGACACGTAACATAGTTACCACATCATCCTTAATCTATAGCTCCATCCGTAAGCCACTCTAGAAAAGGTGCACAATGGTGATAGTGACAGGTATGCAGCAGAGCTCGTCGGAGGCTTTCGCTACTCATCAATCTTCTTAATCAAACATGCAATCTTCAAGCCCAAAAAACCTCCTGGTCAGAATGGTTCATGAATACCGCGACAGGGTATCTATATCATAAAGGACGTCATACTAAGGCTGTCAGAATATGGAGAGCTTAATCAGACCAAGCTAATGAGTTACTGCGGTCTAAACAATGTAAAGCGCAGGGTAATAATAAATGACATGGTCGATAAGGGCTTGATAGTAAGTTTGAAGAGCCAGGGGGCAACAAGACGATAATCAAGTACAAGGTTTCAGAAAAAGGAAGGGCAATTCTTCGAGAGGTACTGGAGCCATAGGAAGTATATTGTTCCCAAGGGGAGTCGAGGGAGAAAACAAAACTTGATGATGAGGATAACCACCACTACTACCACTACTACAGGTAGCATAGTTACTGCATTCCTTATAATGAGCAGAATGGGAGTTTATAGGTAGAGTGGTAACAGATCCAGTCAAAGACGAGCCTGTAGAAAACATCTTTAGGATAACCGATGAGATAGTCCACCAGCTAAACAAGACTAAAAAGATGGTCATCCTGATGATAGTCTCTATCGTCATCGTATTGCCTGTCACGCACATTATCACCTTTGCATTGATTGGAGATACGATATTTGAGAATGGCGGAGGGCCGCCGCCATGGTTCGATGACCGTTCTGGCGGTGGTGGCGGCCCTCCAGACAGCCCTGCATTTAGATTAATCCAGGCTGTTGTAATTGGTACCGTACCATACCATCCTCTTCTGGTTGGGGATAGGCATTAGGCAGTGGTTCGTGCTTTCAAAATGGACTAAAAAGTATAAGCAGTACAAAAACAGCTACAGAAAAAGATCGATGAAAAATTGGATTATGATAATGACAATGACGACAGAAATGAAGGGCAACAAGATAGTAGCAAGGGTACGTAATTCAAAATACCTTTATTTTAAAAGACATCTGCTTTGAATGACGACAACGACGATGACCACTGCAGCCATCATCACAAGCGTGTGATGTTGATACTGATGATTTCAGTGAAGAATCTGTGACTATTCGCTTCGAGAGGAACAAGAAGAACTTTGTTGAGGATTTAGATTTGCAATTGGTTCAACCTGTACATACGCGTTTAGACTTTACCAGGCCTCGTCGGGTGGAGTATATGATGGCATATCTCACACTAGGTAGTTATATAGAGTCTAACCAAGTCGTATTCTGTGTAATTGAAGCTATTCCTATGGCTGCTGTAGTTAGAAGAAGAAAAGAGCAAGCTTGCCTATAGATCTCTCAAAATGGGTGGGAGCTGTCGCTCTTTGGGCTTAGGTAGGTTTGTGTAGAACCCTTTGTAAAACATAGTAATGACACTCACATGCTGATTATAGGGGTTCTTCCAACTTTTGTAAGCAGTATCACTCTGCTACTACTGCCGCTATCATTCTTCAAACTGTTGAGATAGGAAAAGATGTCCTCCCTTGCCATCTCTGTAAAGCGTTTGTTGTGGCCCAAATAGAGAGAGATAAATGATAGTCGTAAGATACGACCGTCTTGTTTTCGGTGCCACATTCTATTGCTCATAACAATCTATGATAAAGTCTGCAAGTGCTGCCTTGTCCTAGTCTAAAGATTTCTCTAAAACCAATTGTTGTATGTTTGGCAGCAGCGATCCTTTCAGCACATTTTACCTTTTCGTTAGTTACATAGTACTGAGAAAAAGTAAGATGGTATAACTCCTACCAGCCTTCCTCTAGTGGTGGCTTTATTTTGTTCCTTTCCGAGTTCTCTCAACCTGAGACATCAGGGTATAAGTAGTAGGCACTGCCGGATGCTATCATACGCTCGCCCAGACCGTATAAAAAGTACATGTACATTGGAGCAATAACACTTGCTGCAAGTGGAGCGGTTGCTATTTACCTTAATTTTCAAGGCTTCAAATGCCTGTCAGACCTTGTGCAAGTTGACAGGTCTGTTTTAACTCCAGAGCGCCTAGAAGAAATGGAGAGGAACTGCTCGATTATTACCAATTCATACGTCTATTCTGTCTATGGCATCATTGTCGGAATTATACTTATAGTAATAGGGTTATTAAAAAAGAGGAAGAGTATGCATGCTTTTTAAAAGATATATGTTCTTGGAGAAGAAGTGATGATGATGATGACGATATCTTATGGCGGTACAAAAGCAAGATGACTCACTTGAGAAGATTGCTGCTGATGTAAGAGGTTGCCCTCTCTGCAAGCTGGCACGGACAAGGAAGAATGCTGTGCCAGGCGAAGGTCAGCTTTCTGCTAAGATAATGTTCATAGGAGAGGCACCAGGTCATAGCGAAGACAAAGAGGGCAGGCCATTTGTAGGAGCCGCTGGTCGAATCCTTGACGACCTCCTGAAAAAAGCAGGCATCGAAAGGTCGCAGGTGTTCATCACAAATATGGTCAAGTGCCGGCCTCCAAACAACAGGGTGCCAAAAGAAGACGAGCTGACCGCCTGCAGACAATATCTTGATAGGCAGATTGCATTGATCAAGCCCAAAGTGATCTGTATACTTGGCAGGACTGCATACTCTTCGCTTTTAGGTGGTAGTTCGATAACTGCAAGCAGAGGCAAGATAGTAGAGAGGGCAGGCCAAAAGTACTTTTTGACTTTCCACCCAGCAGCTATTATTTACAACAAAGGCCTTCTTTCTGCGCTGGAAGCCGATCTGAAAAAACTGGCTGCAGAAATCAATAAGGAAGAAGAGAGTGAAGAGTCATTGGAGGATTATTTGTGAGCTGCCAGAACAGCTCGTTTTACCAGCGGCCTACTGAAGTCGTGGCAAAAGATCTTCTTGGTAAGAAGCTTGTCCGCACGATAAGAAATAACGATAAGCAGTTTCGGCTCGCTGGCATAATCGTAGAGACAGAGGCATACGGCTATAGTGATGACCTAGCAAGCCATGCATATGTTGGTCCAACAGGCAGAAATAAAATCATGTTTGGCGACGTTGGAAGGGCCTACGTGTATTTCACCTACGGCAACCACTTTTGTTTAAATGTCTCTGCAAGAAGAAGCAAGGTAGAGGCAGGCGCAGTCCTGATTCGGGGGATTGAGCCGGTAGAAGGCGTCGAATTGATGAGGCAGTTCCGTCCAGTCGACGATATTTTTTCACTCACCTCTGGCCCTGGCAAGCTCACACAGGCTCTCAATATCACATCATCGCTCAATGGAATTGATATGACCAATTCTGAATCGGAGATTTATATCGAGTTTGGTAAGAGGCCCAAGCGTATTGTCACTACGCCAAGGATCGGCATTACTCGAGAAGTGGACAAGGAGTGGCGTTTTGTCGACCCATCCAGCCACTTCATATCACGCAAATTCCAGATCAAAGTGTCATAATCATCATTATGACTAGTGACGATGAGCTAAGCTCTATCAATAGTTTTTATTATCAAATGAATGTCACATTGGATACAAAATCAAAGAATATGTTCTATCTTATCTTATCTTATCTTGCAAAGGACGACATCAAGCTTAGAGTCAAATTCTAGATGCTGATTTATCAAAAATATATACTGCAATTTACTTAACAGCTAAGTAGCTGCGACCCCTATAGAAGTGTTGGAATATAGCTAGTTCGACACGGTCTCTATAGAGACTTCATATTCTTTTTCAATTGCATTCATTAATTTTTTACCCGTTATTTTACCTCTTGACTTTGTGATAGCCACAATTGAAGCGCCGCCTGCACCGACGCCTTCTTTTACGAACCCCTTTGCAAATGCCTGCAGGCCGGGCTTGCTCGATTCGCCTAGATGAAGATCACAAGATAAAATTGGAACTCGCTCTGAAGCCATTCTTACAAGGCCAGACAGATCTGATGACGGATCTTTTGTGACATATGTTGTAGTGCCAATATAAAGACCGTTTAGCGACCTGCCGAGGTGTTTCAATATTGCTACGACTGCAGACATTTGAGTTCCTCCGGCAAGCATAATCTTGCCACTTGCAGACAGCACACCACTTGCAATGCCGGCTACAGAAGGCATCATTGGATCTCCAAAAGTCGATATAGCTTCAAATGGCGAGCTTATCCTTCCAATCTCATCAGCGATTACTCTCTCTATTGCAGAATCTACTACCTTGTTTTTCAGATTGTGCGGATTTTCCGGCATACTGCTGCTTACCTTAAACCTTGCATCAATACCAAGCGCTCTCAGCACGGCAAGTGCAGTTGTAGTGCCTCCAGGAATGCTCTCGCCTACCACTATTAGATCTGACATGATGGCCAGTTGTTTTCCAAGCAGCTCACCATGCTCAAATGCACGCTTGACACTTGAGATGTCCATAGCATTTTCATTTATGATGTTTCTGCCCGGTTCAACTCCAAACGATATATATGGTATTGAGGGCTTGACCTTTGCCCCCGCATCAACTACCAGAAGGGGGATCCTTGCCAATTGTAATGCAGTTCGTGTAATGAGTGCCGGCGTAGGCTTGCCATCAGGTGTAGCCGGTACAACATCAATGCAGCTGCAGCGTCCATGATACAGAAATTCCGCGTCTGCCGGCGATGTATATTTCACTAGTTCGGCGTTTGCCCCTGCTACCGTAAGCCCAGAAATCTCGCTTGTGGCAGTGTACGAGATCACACACACAAAAACAGGAGTTTTCGTAGCAAAACTTTTGACTGCAAACCTGTCAGACGCGGTTATGTCGAGCATCTATTCACTACCGGTCATAATCTCGAAGAATTCTTGTTTTGACCTAGGTTGGAGCACAGAGTTGGTTTTCTTTTCATCTCCTATCGTAGATGTTGGAGTCGGACCGTAGTTGTGACCGGGATACAGGATGAGGTTTTCGTCCAGGTTTGTCAGCCTATTAAATAGGCTATCATACATCTCTTTTGCGTCGCTTCCGGGAAGATCCACTCTGCCGCAGTTGCCCACAAAGAGTGTGTCGCCAGTAAAAATGAATTGATCATCAAGTAGGAGGCATATGCTGTCCTTGGAGTGACCGGGTGTGTACAAAACTCGTAGCTTGATGCTTCCTATTTCGATCGTATCCCCATCAGATACTGCAATATCTTTTTCCAGCTGCGAGTTTTTGTGCTGTACTACCTTGGCACCGGTTAGCTCTGCCATCTGCTCGTTTCCAAGCACATGATCAAAATGAGTATGAGTATTGATGATATACTTGGCACGCCAGTTGTTCTTTTTTAGTGTCAGGAAGATTTTATCCAAGTCCCATGAAGGATCAATGACTACAGCTTCGCCATTTTCCTCATCAGCTACTATGTAGGTAAAATTAGCCATCTGGCCTACTGCGATCTGCAATACTGCTGGCTTCATACGATCCCCTTTTCAGCCTCCGGTGGTATCCCTATCCATTCCACATATACAGGACCTGTGTATTTCTTTTTATTCTTCTTCTTATCTGCAAGTCCCACCTTTAATCGATGAAAGGTAATAGTGGCATCTGCCATAATGCATTTTTTATGGATCTGCCCGGTGTTTGGGTCAAATCCTGAAGGAACATCGATTGCCAAAACATAAGCAGTAGATTTGTTTATTGCATCTATTGCAGACGCATAGGGCTGCCTGATCTCGTCCTTAATGCCTGTGCCAAATATGCCATCCAAGATAATGTTAGCATTGGCGATTCGGCTCTTTATCTCGCTGGTTAACTCCTTGCCAAATATTAATTCAATTGAATCCATTTTTTCGATTATGCTCCAGTTAAGCCTTGCCTCTTCGCTTCTTAAATCAGAAGGGCTCCCAAGTAAAATGACCACGACTTTGGCTCCATACCCAGCAAGGTGACGCGATGCTACGAACCCATCGCCGCCGTTGTTGCCGGTGCCGCATATCGCAACTATTCTCTTGTTCTTCAAAGTCTTGAACTGTTGGACAACAAAATCCGCTACCCCGTGGCCGGCGTTCTCCATCATGAGAAAACGTCGCATTCCAAAAATAGAATGGCCGTTTTGTTCGATTGCATACATCTGATCTGAAGTAATTGGCTTCAACAACACATATGACCGTCTATTCAGACAAACACAAACTATTTAACAAAATTTGGACATCTCGATAAGAACCCTCTTCAGTTCATTGTAAGCTCTCTTGAACCGAAGACCCCGCAACTTTCTTGTTGTAGTTTAATTCTTTTCTTCCCATTTTCATAAGACAGTTTTTCAAACAGTGTTGGTCAATATTCGTTTTAGCTGCAAGCAAGAGAGAGAATAAATATCATACATTATTTTTGTATTGATTGCACCACTGTTTGCTGCCTCAAATAATATTGCAACAATCAACAATATCTGTCACACTTGTATTCTTCATGATATCGGAACCAGATAGCCAAACTTAACATAAGATCTTGAGACATCAAGTTTAATCCTATCTATTTAGGATGCTTCTCGAGCAGTTCCTTGAGGTCACTACTCATCTCAGCTACCTCGCTGAGCGTCAGCTGTCCCGGATCTTCATTGCGCATCCACGTGATGTACCCATCAGCGTCAATAACTATTGCCCCAGACCTTTCCAGGTACTGCGCTATAACATTTATCTGTACTGGCGTTAGGGATGGAAGCATCCTCCGAACGTCTCTTAGCTTAGGATAGCCCTCACCCTCAAAATCCCTAATCGCTTGCAAAAAAGCGTTAATGTCATCCTCTGAAACTTCATTTGCCGGTCTTGCCTTTCTGGGGGATTTTCTGGGTTTGATAGAAAAAATGTATGTCGCCTTGCCCTAAAACTTTTTCTCTCTCTATAGAGTTGGAAAGGCAAGAGTAGATTTTTCGAGCCCTAATATCGGAACATACAGTGACTGTGCATCAGTTCCTAAGCTATCTACGAATGTGAATTCTCCAGAAAGCCTTTTTAGCTGAATGAACTTTTTGGTCGGCTTTTCATTCTCAACAACATAGTGAATCGTCACGCCTCCGACTGCACCTGTCTGAATAAAAAGGACATGCTTGCTGTTGTAGTGAATATAATAGAGCATGGGAATGACTCCAAGCATAGACTGAGCGGAGTAGATTATCACCTTGAGCATGTCTTGTAGGTTCTGGTATTTTAGATACACAATCTCGTTTTGAGACATGGCATTAACATAAATCTCACACCATATCTTCTTTTTGATTGTCGCAAATTCACTTTGTGCTCGCTGCAACGTGATGTATTCTTTGATGGTGGGATAACCTATAGAGAGTCTGCATACCATGAGCATAGCTATACAGGCGAACCCGACCTTGGAGAACCGGTTTGCAGCAAAAAGTCATTCTAGAATGTATAGACTCAATGCTTAAAGTGGGTTTGCTGGCTTGGTTAGAATTCTCATACAGTTTTTATGTATACAATAGAGATATAGAGGTATATGTACAAGTTTCTTCCAAGGTTGCGACATTGATGCAGACCTGACAAGACAAGCAAGCACTCTGGACGCTTTAGAAAACAAATACATCCTTGAGCAGCTGCAGAGATGTCTGCAAGCAGGAGGTTCTAGTTATATACATCTTGCCAACATTGTATAGCATCAAGGTCACTTCAATATGTTATGCATGAATCAAGAGCTGAGTGCTCTATCTTTTCTATCAGTCTTGAATCTTGAAGATTACCATGTCTAACATAATCGGGGAGGCCACAGGACCATGCCATGCCCTCAAGTCATGGTGGTGCACATTGCGTTCATATAAGAATTTTTCCACGGCAGAATTCAACAGATATGACCCTTATGTTTCTAAATTCTGAAGTTAGTGATTTCTGTTTTGTACTTCTGTTGACACACACTTTTTGCAATCAGTTGCAAAGATAATAGGTAATTTTTAGTTTCCCATAGCCACCTTGACTCTTCGCACAAGGGTCTTGACATCAACCGGCTTTCGGAGGAAGTCATTTATTTTGACTCCGGGCATTGAAAATTCAAAGTCACTTACTTCAAATGCCGACATGAAGACTACTTTTGCATCTGGCTTGATAACTTTAATGTTTGCAGCAAGCTCAAAGCCGCTCATCCGCGGCATCCTCACATCTACTATTACCAAGCCATAATTTGCGGAGTTTACCTTAAAATGTTCAAGAGCCAGCAAGGGATCAGTAAAACCGAAGACAGTATAGCCCTGCCTACTCAATGCCTGTTTGAAGATCAGCACTATATCTAGCTCGTCATCAACCACCAGTATAGAATGAGCAGAAGACAACAGGCTATAGTCGCCTCGCTTTGATGTGATGCACTTCACTATTAGAGAAATGGTGCGATGACATTAAACCGTAGTTGAGAACAAGATACCAACTTATATTATCTGCGAAGAAATATTCTATAGAACGTATGTCTAGGTCTGGGCATGTTATAAAAAAGGTCAGCATGGTGCTGCTTGCCAAGAGATACAAAACATGACAGACTGACAAATTAATAACTCTATATCTAGAAAGCAGTTCATCAACTGATGGAATTCTCATGGATATCAGTATTTTCGAAAAATTTCGATTGGTGATTTTGAAGAAGCAGAGATGTTATGATGTTGGAAGAGGGCTACAAAAGATGACTTTCTTATTCTCTTGAGATGCACGAACCATCAGCTGTCATGACAAACCTAAATATTTGATCGACTTCTGAGTTTTCAAAAATTTCAGAGTCGTGAGTTATTATTATTAGCTGGGCCAATGGTCCGACACCTTCTCTGAATGCCTCCGATAGTATTCTGACAAGCCCTCTCCGCCTATCTTCGTCAAGATGTGCAGTTGGCTCATCTAAAATAATGAAATCAAGCTTGTTTGAACCCATCATATAGGCAATACTAAGACGAAGTGCGAGGGCTACAGCCACCTTTTCGCCTCCGGAAAGCGAGTCCATATCAATTTCACCCTGCCTGCCGTAACACATTATCGCTACTTCCCGTGCCCCTTCTGTAAGTTCGATCCTCGAAATGCCAATGTTAAAGAGCGAGGCATATTCTGATGCTTTCTGCGATATAACTCCGAGCGCCCACGAGCGAAGGCTAATGCCCACCATCCCGTCCCTATTGAATATCATCGAGCGCATCCTTTCCAGCATTTTGGAGAATTCAGATGCCTGTCTTAACTGCTCCATTGCGTGCTTGGCAGAATCTATCGCTGCCTGGGTGTCAGTTATTACACGTCTGTACTCACCAGTCTTGACACTTGCAGTCTGCAATTCTTGTATCAGCCTTGTCCTCTCTAGCTTCGCATCTGTGTATTGCTGGAGGCTCAAGCCACTCATCTGCCCCCGCAATGCAGCAATTTCTTCAGCAAGTGTCTTTGAGACGCCATCTATTACCAGCTTGAAAGGATCATCTCCTACGTAGGCTATTTGCAGAGGAAGTTTGGCCAGATATTTTTTCTTGCTAGTGAGGTCGTCTTCAATCTTGACTAAGTCGTTTTCAGAGCTTATAGAATTGTTTGACAGGAACTTTTCTGCTGTCACTATCTTTTTGTCCTGCTCTGCCAGCTGTTGTTCTTCTCTCTTGAGCTCAACCTTGGCTACTTGCAGTTTGTATTTTTCTTCCGATCTGCGCCTGATCTCCAGCCGAATATGGTCTACGTTAAACATTTCATTTACCTTTGTAACAGGAGAGTTGCAAACAGGGCATTTGCCATCCGCTATATGCAGTTTGCCGGCACACTCTAGAAAGCCAAGTAGCTTGCCCATCATACCCTCATTTTCCTCCAGCTTTGAATGGATCTCCTCTGATTCAGCTTTTATCATCTTGAGCCGTATCTGCACTTCTTCTTTGGTTTTCAGCACATCAAGCAAGTTCTTTGCTTCCATAACTACTCTTTCCATTCGTTCTACTTCTGTGCTAAGATGGCTGCGCCTTTCAATGACATGTCGCATGAGCAGCTTTTCGCAATTCTGAAGCTCCTGTGTCTTTTGGATGACTGGCTCCAACGTCTCGATTTCCTTGTCAAGCTGACCTATTTTTTCCTCAAGCAGCCTTCTTTCATCTTCAAACTCTTTCAAAAGCAATGATCCCTCCTTTAGCTCCTTCTCCTTTTCCTCTAGCAGTCTTTCCACCTTTGGAACTTCCTCGTCAGTGTAGCCTATTTCATCACGCAGCCTTTCGCGGAAGCCTACGATGACATTGCGCATCGTTTCATAAGCTGAGTCGAGTCTGTCAATGCCAATCAGGCCATTTAGCAATTCCTTAAAGTCTTTTGGTTGCGCTTCTACTATCCTGACCAGCTCGCCCTGCTGCACTACCCCAGCAACACGCAATTTTTCATAGTTGAGCCCAAGCACCCGTGCTACTTCCACACTCATTGACTCGCCAAACTGTCTGCGCTCGCCGCCGACAATTGGCTTATTTACTATCTTGTCACCATCTGATACAAGTACAAGCTGAGAAAATGACTGGAGGCCGGAGCCATGGAGTGCTCTTATCGCCTGGAACTCTTTAGAGTTGAGAGCAAAGCGCATCTGCGCCATAGCATGGTTGGCGCCTCTTCTTACAAGGTTCTTGTTTGACTTCCTTGTATGCTTGCCAAAGAGCGAAAACGTAACTGCGTCGATGATTGAGGACTTGCCGGAGCCGTTATGCCCTAGAAATATCGTTATGCCCTTGCAAAATTCTATCTTGGTGTCTTTGTGTGCAATGAAATTCTTCAGCTGGATATCCTTTATCATTTAACATTATGACCTCCAAATTTGTTTAACTTGTATGCCTGCCATAGTATTTCCAGAACCGACTTGTCATCCTTGTCAGCTGCCAGTGGCAATACTTCGCCTATCGTAAACTTGGCAAGCTCGTCTGACCCAAGCGCTTCTGTCGACAGCCGATAGAGCTCACTATCAATGTCTGCAGGCTTGGAATCATACACAGTAGTAGCAAGATGCTCTTCTAGCGGCTGCCAAATGTAGTGAAGACAAAAGTCATTGAGCTTTTTCAAGTGTTCAGCTATAACCTTAGAGTCAATGTTGCTCCCAGATATCTCGATCCTTGCAACTGGTTTTTTGTCATAGGCTGTTGCCTTCTTGATTATTTGCTCGACCTCATTTGCAATGTCTTTGTAATCTATTCTGGCAGAGAATTGCTGACGTCTGCTCTCAAGCTGTACCCATTGGGTTGATGGCTCTCCACCAGACATATCGGTTATGATGAAGCCCTTGTCTGCCTCCTTGATCCCTTCGCTTGGAGTCAGGTCTATTGAGCCAGGATAAGCAAGTGGCCCGCCAAGGAAATCAAACCTCTTTTCAAGGTGGTCATGATAGTGACCCAGTGCGTAGTAGTTAAATCCTGCAGGAAGATCGGCAGAATTGAGCTCACCTGCAAACTTGTTAAAGTCAGCCAGCCCCTGATGCAGCACAAGCACTTTATTGCCATCGTGTTGCTTTGCAAGTTGCTCTGCATGACGCATCTTTTCGATTAGTGAATCAATACTACTGCGCCGCTCCTTGTCTGCCCCAAACAATACACAATTTTCAATTTTGAAAGGTTCATCACATCGAAGCTTCTTTGCAAGGCCAAGGTTGCTGTAAATGTGAACAAATGGCACATCGCGAAGCCGGCTGATGTCATGTTCGCCCAGCACAAAGACCACTGAGATCTGCTTTTCCTTCAGCTTTTTCAGTACGTTGCCAAGTGTGATTATCGCCTTGCCACACGGCCGAGGATTGTGAAATAGATCGCCGGCTAAAATGACAAGCCTTACTCTCTCCTTTATTGACACATCTATTGCCTCATGAAAAGCTTGGTAGACATCTTCCTCTCTTTCCTCTAGGCTGAATTGTGAATATCCAAGGTGGAGGTCAGAGATGTGTGACATCAACATTTGTATTCTGTAGGATCATCAACTGCTAATCCTGTATATAGCCTGATGGAATGTATGACTCCGATGATTCTTTGGCGACCTGTTGCTTCAATGCTGCCAGCTGGCTCCATTGTTCTACCGCCTTCTGGTCGCCGCCTATCTTTCGCTCTTTGACTTCGTCCACCTTAACAAACGTCGGTAGGTTGACCCACTGACCGGCGAATATTGCCTCGCCTGGGTTTAATGATGTCAGCTGATCAATAAGATCCCGGCTGAGTGCTTCGCTTGCTGCAGAAACATGCATCTGGTCGTCCTGCTGGATCATGCGCATTACTGCAAGCGAGCCCATCTGACTCAAGATATTGGCATCGATTCCTCTTGGGCGCTGTGACACTATGACTAGTCCAAGCCCAAATTTCCTCCCTTCACGCGCAACCTTAGAAGCGAAATATTTTGTATCTGTGTCTTCATCCTTTGGTATAAACACATGCGCCTCCTCTATTGCCACAAGTATCGGGGCTGGAAACCGCGGCTGCGACTTAGCGGCACTGCCCTTCTTTTGCCGCGTTGCCTTTTTCCTATCGTCCAGTAGCTCTTCAAGGTAGAATGACACAGCAATGTTAGCCTGTCGCTCAGTAAGTTCTACCAGATTGATAATGTTTATCTTGTAGTTCTTGAGAAGCGCCAATGGATCTGTCATAATAGGATCCAAAATGGTATGAAACTTGCGCCTTGCATCATCGATCTTGTCAACGACCTTGGCCGCTGCTTCGCGATACGACTTGTCGGCACCAACTTCTGATGCAGCGTTGATGAGCGCATCCCAAAATTCCTCGCCCTTACGCTGCTTGACCTCTTCGGTGAACGCCAACCTAAGCACATGCATCTGGTTTGAAGCATTTTCCTGAATCTCAATGACCTCTGCGAGCTTGTCTGCCGACAAAAGCCGCGGGTTTATCCTTCCGTCCAGTAGGTTGATGTTGTTAGACCCCATGTCAAGCGTAGAATAGTCATCGTGGTAGTCAAAAATCACCATTGTACCGCTTATTCTGGCGATTTCTTTAGCCAAAAGCGAGACTAGATTGCTCTTGCCCATGCCAGTCATGGCAAGCACTGCAAGGTGACGCGATACGACTTTGTTGACATCCACTCGAGCACCTACTGCGGTATTGCGAAGAAGCGTACCTATCATTACCCACTGCTGTCCGGAGGGTGCAAAAATGGCAGCAAGGTCTTTAACCGATGCTTCGTACACTTCGGTGCCAGGCTCTGGGGGCAGTGCAGGCAGTATTGCCTTGCACTTTTTCAATTCAGCCACGTAGCCAAGAATGCGTACGTGCCCCTTGTAACTTTTATCTCTACGGTTCTCGGCGGCAACCTGTTTGCTCTCAAATGCCTCTTCGTAGTTGCGAATGCTGCTGCCTAGTGCATCACTGCTAATGGACGACCTTTCAACAAGCCCAAGCACCATGTCTCCACCATAGTTGAGAATAACGTATTCGCCGATGCTAACAGGCCTTCTTGATTCAAATGTCACCTGATCCGGCTTGGTGACACCGATCAGGATGCCTAGTTCTTCTTCACTCATTTAGAGCATCCCTTGCCCCTTGCTCATTCTGCAGGCAATATATGCTTGCGAGTCTGTCTATATCTTCATTGGTTATCTTGCAGGTATTGTGCGCCAGCTTCAGACAGTACGGATAGCCGGCTACACTATGGTACCGCAGTTTATTCAAGGTCGATTTTACTTCTTGCTCACTTGCGTTGCTCATGATTTCAATCCGGATAACAGGAGTATGGTCGCGCAGCCTTGCATAGACTTCAAACAAGGGCGCATGACAGAACTGTGTTTCAACAGGAACACTGAAGCCAGCATCCTTGCAGGTGTGTCCATAATAGTAAATGTCGCCGGCCTTTGACCCCATATGGCCGAATTGCAGCCTGCTCTCAGAGGTCTTTGATATAAATATGACGCTGCTACACTTCTTCACTATTTCAGACGCGGCTTCAGGCCTGCTTTTCGTCAAACGCGAAACGAGTGAACCATCGACGCAGATACTGTCAGCCTTGCCGGCCGCCTTTTGAGCAACGGATGCCTCCATTACCATCGCTCTTGATTCTAGCAGCTCGCTTCTTGCAGAACCAGCTATGTCTTCTTCCCACTCTATAGCTAAGATTCTGTTAGTGCTAGTGATTGCCACTGCGTCTATGACATAAAGTTGAAGACCCTGAAAAGCGCGCCTGTTCCAGCTGCTATCAATGCCGGCAGATTCGCATATTTCCGGGATAGACTCGTATGAAATCCAGCGCGATGATGCTTCTGCCAGAATTTTGTGAAAATTTGAATCTTTTATCTTTGATATCTTGACGTCTTTATTTCTTAAAGCACCAAGAAAAACTTCCTTAAGCAATTTATCCTATCGTGACGGGCAGTACCTTAAAAAATTGATCATGCTTTCATTCTATCGGCAATTGCGGTAGCATCCCACAGTGACCTTGCCTTGTCGCTTGTTTGCAGTACACCTGCTCTTATTATCTTACTTGCAATGTTGGCTGCCATAGGCAGTGCACCTGTGGCTCCCGGCGAATTATAGTTGAGCACATGGAGCGAAGAATCACGCTCTAGTATAATCGTGTCTGGTACGAATCTGCCGGTCTTGTCAATGACTGACGATCTTATGCCGGCTGTCCCGCGCTGGGTAAAAGCAGCTGGCCGGAGCTGCGGCAAAAATTCACGCACTCTGTTTATCATCATTGTCTTGGACAAAGAGCTCTTCAGCTCGGTGCTTACAAGCGACAGAAACTCTCTGTCAAAAAAAATCTTCCGCGCACCTGTCTGAGATGACTCCATTATTTTTGGTAGCATATCAACTAAGTTCCTACGCCAGCTGTAGGCATATGGACCAAACACAGGTATGGCGTTTGGTCCCACCTCACGCCTGTCATCTGCTCGCACGATCCAGTGTGGATCGAGAAAGGGGTATTCTGGATGCTTAGGAACCGAATAGATCGACAGCTTTGTCAGGTTATGGTACTCTGGTGGCGCCTGCCAGTACTCCCCTCTAAAATGCATGTCGGTGTAACCGTGCGCAACACCCATCATCTGGGCAATGTCCATCGAATTACCGCCAGCCACATTGACAAGATACTCTGCTCTTATCTCTTTGTCTTGGTTTGTAGTCATCGAATACACCCCTTGGCCGTATGATGATATTCGCTCGACCTTGTGTCCCAAGAGTAGCTTGCTGCCGAACGATTGAATATCTTCTAGGAGTCCAATCGTAAATGTACCGTAGTTAACCGATGCATCTTTGGAGCAATAGATTGCAGAGACACACCGCACGTTTGGCTCAATTCTTGCCACTTCATTTTTGTCAAGCAATTGTAGTTCGTTTTTTGTAAGGCCGTTTGCCATCCCCCACTCCATGTACTTGTAGAGCCGGTCGATTCCCTTGTCATTAAGTGCAACCTCAAGGACGCCATCACGCCTAAACGGCATTCTCTTGTGACTGGAATACTTTTGCCACATCTCGTAGCCAAGCGCTGCAGCCTTGGCAAAAGTCTTCTTTTTTGTAGGGTCGTAGAGAAATGGCGCGTGCACCTTTCCAGTATTCCTGCTGCTGCTATGCTGCGCAATGTTGTTTTCCTGCTCTAGCAGTGCTACTGATTCAGGATTCTTGGTGTGTGCTGACAGGAAGTATGCAATTGACATTCCAAGCACACCACCACCAATTATCGCGACCTTGCAGTCCACATGCAGCATGAATCCATCTGTTAGATAAAACGTTTAATATCGATCTATGAACAACCACTCTGTATCTTGGTTCAGCAGCAGGAATTTGTATCAGATCGAAGAAAAGGGTTTGACAGCCTGCCAGAGTTGCCCAAAGATAGCAGGCCGATGCTGTTGCTGTCCGCCGTTTACTCTGGCGAAGAGAAGAAAGTCTACCTGAAGTTTTACGATCCGCAAGACAAAATTATCTACCAATGGCGCGACAGGACTGACCACAAACCCTACTGCTATACAAAGATGGACTTTGCAGATCAGGCCGAACAGGTTGCGCAAAAAGAGACCAAATTCATACTCAAACAGGTCAAGAAACAAGATATCATTCTTGACAAGGAAATTGAAGTCCTCAAAGTGATTGCACCTGATCCACTCTCAATAGGTGGCACCGACCACAGCTTTCGTGAAAAAGTGACGTCATGGGAAGCCGATATCAAATACCATGAGAACTATCTCTACGATCGGGCGCTAATACCAGGTTCATATTACGTTAGAAATGATGAGCAGATAACTCCATTTGAGTACCCTATTTCCGAGAAGGTGCAATTTGCACTCAGAAGTCTACTGTGGGACAAGATAAAGGAGGCAGGGGAGGCAGGCAAGGAATATAGACAATACATTACAAACTGGGCCAAACTGCTCAATCAGCCAATACCAGAGCTGAAGCGAGTAGCTGTGGACATTGAGGTCGAGACTGAAGAGGGAAGAATGCCAAATGCACGCGATCATGACAGGCGCATAACAGCTGTAGGGTTTGTTGGAAGTGACGGTTTCAAGAAAGTGCTTGTGCTTGCAAACAACATATCAAGCGATGGCACACCGCTAATTCCTGAAGCAGAACCCTGCGCAACTGAAAAAGAGTTGATAGAAAAGGCATTCATGATAATCAATGCTTATCCAATCATAATCACGTTCAATGGTGACGACTTTGATCTGCCCTATCTCTATGCGCGCTCCCAGGATTCCTGCATTGATCCTAACGGCGTTGCGATCCCAAAGGACAAGGTGCCCATAATGGTCAAAAAAGAGTCATTTATCAAACATGGAATGCAGGCAGAGCCAGTCGGCGTCAGGCATGGCATCCACATAGACCTCTACAGGACATTTGACAACAGGTCGATCCAGATCTATGCTTTCAGCCGTGCTTACACTGACCATACCCTGAATGCGATCAGCGAAGCACTGTTGGGCGATTCAAAAATAGAGTTTGAGGGGGACATAAGCGATTTGCCCATTCAGAGATTAGCAGAATATTGCCTCAAGGATGCCGACCTCACATACAGACTGACCAGCTTTAATGACAATCTGCTCATGAAACTGCTGGTCGTCATTGCAAGGATTGGACGGCTGTCAGTCGATGATATCGCCCGCTTTGGCGTCAATCAATGGATCAGGGGTATCTTGTACTACGAGCATCGCCAGCGAAATGAGCTGATACCCAGCAGGAGTGAGCTGGAAAAAAAGGGTACTGCGTCGACTACAGCCATCATTAAAGAAAAAAAATATCGAGGTGGCGAAGTTGTTGAGCCTGTACCAGGCATACATTTTAACGTCATTGTCCTAGACTTTGCTAGCCTCTATCCTAGCATTATCAAAGTTCATAATTTATCATACGAAACTATCAATTGCTCTCATGAAGACTGTAGGAAAAACGAAGTGGAAGGTACAACTCACTGGGTCTGCAAGCACAGGAAAGGTTTGACTTCGTTTCTCATAGGATCGCTTCGTGACTTGAGAGTCAACTATTACAAACACCTGGCAAAGGACAAGACGCTTCCCCCAGAGGAGCGCAAGCTATACAATGTGGTAAGCCAGGCTATCAAGGTCATTCTCAATGCCAGTTATGGCGTCATGGGCGCAGCAATATTTCCACTCTACTGCCTGCCGGTGGCAGATGCTACTGCTGCCCTTGGCAGGGCAACCATCAACAGAACCATTAACAAATGCAGAGAGATTGGGATTCGGGTTGTTTATGGTGACACTGACAGCATTTTCCTCAGCAATCCGGATCAAAAGCATATAGAGCAACTGGTGCAGTGGGCTAGAGAGACGCTGGGCGTAGACCTTGAAATAGATAAGCAGTACCGCTATGTTGTATTCAGCGACCTCAAAAAGAACTACCTTGGAGTCCTATCTGATGGAACGGTTGATGTAAAAGGGCTTACAGGCAAAAAATCACATACTCCGCCATTTATCAGGAAGGCATTCTATGATATCCTAGAAATACTTGGAAAGATTAGCTCGGAGAAAGATTTTGAATCTGCTAAAGAAAAAATTAAGAACGTTATTCAAGAAAATGCCAAGAACTTGGAAGTACACAAAATTCCACTTGAAGAACTGAGCTTCAACGTTACGATCAACAAATCATTGAGTACATATGGTAAAAAGACTGGCTCCAAAACGGTCGATGGCAACAGTAGTGACATCTACAAAGGCCTGCCACAACATATCAAGGCTGCCAAGATGCTTGCGGACGCAAACAAACGCGAGGTTCGAGCCGGTGACATCATTTCTTATGTGAAAATAAAGGCAGGCGACGGCGTCAGGCCAGTCGAGCTTTCCAAGCCGGAAGAAATTGACATCGAAAAATATCTTGAAACAATGGAGTCGACATTTGAGCAGGTGCTGTCTGCCTTGAACTTTGACTTCAAGTCGGTACTAGGCAAGCCGCGACAACAGAGTCTTGACGAGCTCTTTTGGAGCAAGCCAGCATCATAATTTATTTATTATCAACCGGTCTTGAAGATGGTGTGAGAGTTGGACATACTTTCGCTCTTTATGGCGCCGGAAGGAACAAAGGCAGGTTATAGCTTTGCCGATATACCGATCAAAATTTCCTTCATGGAATCAAACGTAGCTGTTTATGGCGTACCTCTTGACATCACCACCAGCTTTGGCAAAGGGACATCGAGGGGACCGGAGGCGATAAGGCGGACTTCTGCACTCCAGAGCGAGACATTCATGCTGGATGAAAAGACCAATATTCATGACCTTGTCCGCATATTTGATCTTGGCGACCTAAAGCTGCCCAAAACAAAGAGTATCATCAAGATGCTTGACCATCTCGATTCAACAATCCCAAAGGTAGTTGCTTCACTACGCGATAACAGCAAGATCCCAGTGATGCTCGGCGGCGAGCATACGCTATCATACTATCAATTGAAGGCGCTTGCCGAAGAAGAGCCAATAGTGATACATTTTGATGCTCACCGTGACATGAAGCCCAACTATGAAAGCTTGAAGATCTGCCATACCACCCCCTTCTACCATTTGCTGAAATATATCCCCGGCGAAAATTTGATCCAAATAGGTATCCGACAGACAGACAAAGAAGAAAATGAAACCGCTAGCAAAAACGGTGTCACAACCTTTGATGCGTGGAAGGTGCACAATGATATTGACAGTGTCGTAAGGTATTTGCAAAAGGCGACTGCCGGTAAAAAGATCTACATTTCATTTGACATTGACGCCTACGACCTGCCATACGTACCTTGCACTGGCACGCCAGAACCATTTGGTCTCGATCCATTTCAGGTACTGAAACTGATCAAGGCGATAGATCTATCAGCCCGCCTGATTGGAATAGATATGGTCGAAGTTGCTTTGAAAAATGGCGACTACCGAGAAGGCACACTGGCTACTCAAACATTGTATAGAATATTATCGCGAAAATATGCTAGACAATAATCTGCGGCCTAGCTGATAGGCGCAGTGGAAGGTTCAAGGGAAGGTAGGGCTTGTCCCTTGTTTGCGCCTTGACTTCATTTATCAGATTATGCAAAGTAATCTCGCGCTGTTTGCCCTCATTTCTGTCGCGTACAATCAGCTTGTCAGAGTTGATCTCTTTGTCGCCAATGACTATAGTGTAGCGTACCCATTCGGTTTCAGATTCACGTATCTTTTTGCCCACTGTTTCATCGCGATCGTCTATGTCGGCCCTTATCTGGTTTTCAGTCAGCTCTGCCAGTACCTTTTCGCAGTATACGATATGCTCTTGGCTGACGGGTATTACACGAACCTGCGTATGTGACAGCCAGAGCGGTAGCGAGGCGATACCACCTTCTTTGGATATCTTGGCCGATTTTTCCAATAGCGCATAGATTACCCGCTCGATTGCGCCTGAAGGTGAATTGTGCAGAATTATCGGGTTCTTTTTGGTGCCATCTTCTTCAGTGAACTCCACGCCATAGCGCGCGCCGTTCTCAACATCTATTTGGTCGGTTGATAGAGCTGATGCCTTGCCAAGGCCGTCGATGAAATTGAACTCCCACTTGAGTGTGAAGTAAAAGAAGCGCTCCTTCCATGTTTCAACTAGCACCGGCTTGCCGAACCTGTTGATAAGATCAGTCATGAAATCTTTGTTCTCGTTGTAAAAGTCCTCTGTGAATCTTATGGCCATTTCCACATCTTTGATTGTTAGGCCAAGATCGTTGAGCACGCTTATTGACAGCTCAAAGCGCTTGAGAAACTCCTCCTTTGCCTGATCCAAGTCTCTGCAAAATGCGTGACAGTCAGGCATAGTGAATGCCCGCAATCGGCGCAAGCCTACTAGCTCACCACTTTTTTCTCGTCTAAATGAGTATCTTGTCAATTCGTATAATTTCAGGGGCAGATGCTTGTACGATATATTGAAGTCCTTGGCCATCAGAAACTGACCAAAGCATGCAGCAAAGCGCAAAAACAGCTGTTTGTTGTCGGAAGTGATGTTATACTGCCTTGCAGGGAACCTGTTGAAGTAGCTCTGAAGCGAAGGGTGCTTGGTGTCATACATTATGGGTGTTTCTACCTCAATTCCACCATACTCCATTACCCGCCTTGTGACATATTGCTCGATAAGCGACTTCATAAGCCTGCCTTTTGGATAAAAGCGAATATTACCAGCGTCTGATGCAGGTTCATAGTCGGCTAGGGCCAATTTCTTCATCAGCCGGACGTGTGCAGGCTGTTCGTTGACTGCCCTGTTCTTTGCTAATTCATAGTTTACTAGCATCTGAAGATTCTGGTCCTGCTTTTTGAAGTTGTATTTGCTGACAGCTGTCATCTCTCCGCCTGGCTGCGCGATGTACCAAAATGACTGTAATTTTTCCTCATTCTTGATTGCAAATGATTCCTTTTCTCTATGCAAAGGGTCAGCGTGTTTATGCTCTTCCTGCTTTGAAATCTCCTTAGAGTTCTCAGCCAGCGGATGGCCCTTTACCTTGATGTTAAACGACTTTGTCCACCCAAAAGGAGCGCGGTAGACCTGATTTATCGACCCCTTGGCGAAGCTTTCAACAGATTTGATGATATCAATTGCAAGGGTGGGTGGCGCAAGGTCAGAGCTCAGATGAGCGTAAGGGTAAATTAGCAGGCGGCTGCTCTTGACCATATCAAGATACTTCTTTATCTCATCGACTGCTATCTTGGCAACGCTTTCGTCGTCTCTGTTCTCAACTGCTACAAAAGCTACCACCAGATCTTCGAGCCTGATCTTAGATTTGGGCACGATCTCTTCGGCATCCCTAATTTCCTTTTCAATAGGCTCATATTCAATAAAATCTGAATGGAGCTGCAGCAGTCGCATATATCCTAATCCTAATCTTATATCTAATTTAAGCCCATCTGGCCCTTTCGTTTTCCCTGTCTTCCTTGGTAAGTTTTTTCCATTCTTTATAATGATCCCTGCAGAGGTAGACCCTCTTGCTGCCGCCCAATCCCAGATCTGGAGCCATGCTGGCCTTAATTCCGCTCATCGAGCGCTCAGCCTGGTTCCCACAGCTATCGACACTGCAGTTGATGCCCTTGTCTACTCGGCCCATGTGATTGCATGAAATTATTTTCCTGGCTATAAAAAGCTGACTGGATTAGCTTAATACCTCAGGGAGCATATAATAATTACGGCAGTTGCCATACAACGAGCCTCTATGTACTAAATGTCTCCACCCTCAGGAGCTTCACACGCAGATAGTGGCAAGCTTACCGCGGGATGCGGGACAGATAAAGCGGTGCACTGTGTCCATTTGCTCTTGCATGGTGACTGTCAGGCAAAAGGCGGGCAAGCAAAGAACCCAAGAAAACTAGCTGGTAAAATTTATAACAAGCGTTCAGTGGGTTAATCTCAGTCAAGCATGTCCGAAGAAGACAATAATAACTTTGACGACAATTTTGATGAAGAGTTTGACGAAGAGGAGGAAGATGAGTTTGGCGACGAAGATGAAGGCGCCAAGTTGTATCTGACTCTAAGATCTCCACAAACTTGAGATCTTGTACGTCGAACTTGTGGACTCCCTGTTTTCACTTATCTTTATTTTGACTAATCTCTCTCTACAGCAATTTGATTGCATAAGAGTAAAAACATTATGACTGAGTCTCTGTGAAGGGTGTTGGATTGGGATGGATATAACTCCTGTGCCTAACTCATATTGAATAGCTGTGCAGACTTGCAATATGTAGGACGTCGTTATACCCCATGATCGAATCCTACAATTTTGAGAACAGAACGAGAACATGAGCAGAGGTAGCCAGCCCGGCTTTGGCTACTGGCTGAGAATATTCTTAGTTACACGAGAATTCAACGACAAGCCGATCAAGACGTATTGATATGTAGATATGGGGATACAAAGGTCAGGTGCAGCACGTTAGAGACTGAAATGGTAGCGTAGTCTAACCTGCTGATAAAGGCCAGATCTCACATTCAGTAGATTCATTGATACCTCAAATAAACCTCTTCAACCAAAGCCTTGAAGAGTTTTCTATCTTTATTTGTAGTCTGAAAGTATATCTCGGTAGCGCGAGTCCTTATACGCTATGTACTTTACGTATTCGCCATAAGTCATATCAAATGAACAGTTAGAGCACTTGACAAATGAAAAATCGTCTGCCAGCTCTGCAGCTCCCTTGCAGTCAGGACAGTGAACCTTCATGTGCCATTTTGAACCCAGAAAGTATATAATAATGTTGCCAAATTTTGGTCGAGTTGTAATAGGTCATAAGCCAAACAAGTAAGTGTCAGGTAACCTGTGGACAGCACCTGAGATGAATGTTGAACAGCAGATTTTGCCAATTGGTGCAAGTCTAAGGCTGGACTGCATTTTATGTCTATTTGTTTTGCTTTGATATGGGCTTGCAATGAACTTGCAATGTCGGTATGCATCATCTTTTAAAACAAGACAGAAAGCAGCTCAGATACTTGCCGCTATCTTTTATATCTAGCAGGAATAGTACACACGCCATTTTGCAGGAATAGCGAGGATTTAGGAGTTTTTCACAATCTAACAACTTATAATATCCAGAGCATCACCAATT
>CAYXGH010000001.1:1369-38112 GCA_964464485.1 uncultured Nitrososphaera sp. | reverse complement strand
GAATGACTCGTTTATATATTGCGCACAGCAAGAACAGCTTCCCAAACGATTTTTATCCTGCCAGCTCTTGTTAAGCATACAAAAAGGAATACAACACCATTGTTAGACAATATTATTACTACACTAGCACTTCTGATCGTTGTCGGACTTAGCGCTGGAACCTTGGGTTCCATGCTTGGGGTGGGGGGCGGTATAATAATGGTGCCAGCTCTTACATTCTTGAACCTGCCACCGACACAGGCTGCGAGCACAAGCCTTATTGCAGTCATGTCAACAAGTGTATCCTCTACTATCGAGTATTCCAGGCAAAAGAGGATTGACTATGCCCTTGGCCTAGAGATGGCTGCCTCCGCAATACCCGGCGGTGTGCTTGGCGCTATACTGTCTGGATACCTGCAAGAAGATTCATTCAAACTGTACTTTGGCATATTGCTAATACTCACCGGGCTTTACATTTTATATAAAAACTCAGTGCTAAAAGATCATCGAGCTAAAAGGCGTTCGCTGCCTTTACAGCTTGCAGTGTTTGCTGCTTCATTTGGCGCGGGGGTGATATCAAGTCTGTTTGGTGTGGGAGGCGGGATAGTATTTGTACCAGCTATGCTGCTTGTCCTTGGCTTGACAATGCATAGAACAGCGCCGACGTCACAATTTACGCTGATGATGACAGCTATTGCGGGTGTCTTCACACATTCAGTTTTGGGACACCCTGATTACCTTCATGCAGTTGCATTATCAGCAGGCGCATTTGTTGGCGCTCAGATAGGAGCAAGGTTATCACGCATGACAAAAGACCTGCTACTGCAACGGTTATTGGCAATTATACTAATGGCAGTAGCTGTCACGTTCATTTTGGATGGGCTTAGTTTGAGGTATGATTAGGCAATTGCCATATACAGCTGTTTGGCAATAAGTGCCCTCTCTCAAGTGGATGGAGAATCTTGTTTAGATTTTGCTTAAAAGCTAGCTATTTCCTTGCTTCGTCGATATAGAAAATCGCCTCATTTCTCTTAAGAGCAGCAGCACCTGCCGCAAGATTTAGTGCGGCGTTGCAAAGTTTGCCATTGTCAGGTTCTAAACCTTCGCTATTCCCTGCAAGCACTAAATAAAGCCTCATACTCGAGCCAAGAACATCGCTGAGCTCTTGGTTTACAGTTGCAGTGTATGGCCGCAGCGCTCCGCGGAAAACATCTGCCCTTGCCCTCAATAAACCGGATATCTTTTTACCAACAGGTGCATCAGGGCCTACTAAGACAATATAACCTTTAGAATCTCTGAATTTTGCAGGGTCTTGAATTGAGCTCTCTGGGACCATAGCATTCACACCTTCTTTTATTATCAGTCCCGGAATGTAAATGAAGTTATCAACCAATGCATCCCATTGTTTCCTAGAAAGAGAGCTTAAAGGTATATTATAGTCATAGTCCCCTGTGAAGTGAACGATTGAATCAATCCTGCTCGACCTTTTCTTCGCAGCATTAAAGATGCGATGAACACTTTCTTCATCCAGCATGTCGATCGTATGGTTGTGATATTCACTATATTCGGTCATGTCCTGATGGTTATGTGCAAGCACGATTACATCCTCCGCCCCAGCTTCATGTGCGAGTCTTGCAAGCTCCTTAACTCTTTCAATGTCCTTCTTTGCCGACGAGCTGATTGTGATAACTATAACTTTTCCTTTGATATCGGGCTGTGCTAAGCCATCAACTGCCGTGCCAACTATTGGTTTGACAGGATAGAATACCCGGTCATTTGGAATGACTCTGCCGTTTATTAGCCTGCTAATATTGTCATCGCATAAATTCATGACCATGTCTGCTACCTCTTCCTGCTTCAGGAATTCTCCATCTACTATCATCTTGCTGGTATTGCTTTGTATCTTTTCGGCAATCTCTTGCATCTTGGCAAGAGCGCCCGCGACAGTTTCTGACAATTCCTTGACATTTTCCTCTGTTGACGTTTGACCACGCGATAGAGAGATGTCAGCGGCAACTTGTGAAATGCCTTTTGCTACTACATCTGCAGGTTCACCTAGTAGCGGAAGTGCGCCAGCAGTAACCTTCTCGATCTCTACAGAGGTCAGCCCGGGATAGCCTCCAATGCGTAGAAACTCTGCTGCAGCCTTTGGGTATACTGTCTTGTAAATCCTATCAGAGTGGACAGGCCCTGGGTTTGTTGCAATCGATCGTATATCACGTTCTACAAGCTCCCACGCTAGTGCTTCCGCAAGGCGGTTCTTGGCACCCTGTGCAGCCGTATATGGTGTCCTAAATCTATATGGCCTCTGCTCATAGCGGTTTTCCTCTGTGAAAAACGTTGCAATTGTGATTATCTTGGAGCCTCTTTTCATCGCACTCAGGCCGCTCACAGATGTCCAGAATGTGCCAGTAAGATGGATGGCTACTGTCTCTCGGAAATCCTTTACGCTAGCATTGGTAAATGTCTTGACAGGCCCTGAGACACCAGCGTTGTTTACTATTATATCGACTCCTCCAAACTGCTTTCGGATACCTTCAAACATAGAATTAATCCCTGCCTCATCGGCAACGTCTACACCTGAAAAAATGCCCAACCTGCCAGAAGAACCCGAAGAAGCAATTATCTCCTCTAACATGCCTGCAGTCAGGTCAAGCGGTTCCTTCCTCCTGCCCATGATGACAATATTGGCACCGTTCTCGGCAAACTTTCTGGCTATTGCCTGTCCGATACCGGTTCCGCTGCCGGTGATAACTACGGTTTTATCTTTAAATTTTAAGCGAGACTTGGAAGATATTTGCTTTTCCACAAGATTGCCAATGAGCTATGATTATTAAAGTTAACTTGCTCTATCGCAGAAGGTTATGAAAACCTGTACCGAAAACAGGAACGGGGTTTAGTCTTTTTTCTGACCTATGTCCTTAATGTGTAAGGCTATCTTGTCTGCAATTTCAAGCATAGCCGGATCGAATGCAAGATTCTCCTCATGAATCCACCTGCCGTAGATCCTAATATGGTCGTCTTGCGGGTCAATTGTTATTTCGCGTACTTTAGGCATGACTTCTTTGAGCATCCCTGTGAGAGCAGCGTCTGCCTGTAAAACCTGCACGAAATTATCATCTCCTGTCCACTTGACATCGATTATCCGCTTGCTATGGAAATATCCTCTTGTTATCGGTTTACACCTTGCTAAAAATTTGTCGTTATCGTTGCTTTTTATCTGCAGTATATAGTGGACGTGATAATATTGCAGAGGACCGTATGGCAACGGAATTGGATCTATATTCGGCATGCTCCTAATTCCTCTGCAATAAGTGGACAAAGTCAATATTTTTGCCTTTGATCTTCACCAAACCCTTGTTCGTCACGAATTTAGGCGACATTGAGAAGGTCTGGCTGTAATACTGTTTGCGTTCGATAGAGTGCGAGCCAAGCGGAAGTGCTTCACAGTCGATCTGGCTTTGCTTCATTTCCTCTGCCATCTTCTCGTGTGCAGACAGTTTGTTTGCTATGATGGGATCGATATCTGCATGGTCATGTTCTTCTTTGTCTGATCTAGCCTGAGCAAAATGAGTAGTTTTGTGCTCCACAAAGCGCATACAGTTTCGAAGCCACAAATAAATTTACTCTATGCCCTTCCCATATAGCGTACTACACCTGATTTCTCAAGCTTTCTTGCTTTTTTGAACACATTGCTCTCTAGCTCGCGCTTGTATTTTTCTACACATATTGCAATATCTGAATATTTTGTTCCTAGGATTTGGCAGGCAAGTATGCCAGCATTCCTAGCTCCGTTTATGGCCACAGTGGCTACAGGCACGCCTGGAGGCATCTGGGCAATTGAAAGAAGTGAGTCAAGGCCATCAAGGCTCTTTGTCTTGATAGGAACACCAATTACGGGTACAGCGGTTAGTGAAGCTACCATGCCTGGTAGATGAGCTGCTCCTCCTGCACCTGCGATGATTATTTTGATGCCTCTTTTCTTGGCAGTTGCGGCGTAGCGAACCATCCTCTTTGTTGTCCTGTGTGCAGATACGATTGTGATCTCGTTAGCCACTCCAAATGAATCCAAGATTTCCTTTGCTTCATTCATTACGGGAAGATCAGAATCGCTTCCCATTATGATACCAACTAGAGGACTATTCATTCCTGTATTTCCTTGGTCATTTTGACAGTTAGTTCAAATCTAGTTCTAGCATTTGCAGCCCGCATAAGCGCTTCCTCTACTGTCCTGCCCGTTGCAGTAATATGACCCAGCTTGCGTCCAGGCTTAGATGTTTTCTTGCCGTACACATAAAGTTTAACACCTGGAACACTTAAGAGCCGTCTGAGGCCCTTGATCGCATAGGGTCCACTTGAATGTTCATTTCCAAGTATGTTAACCATGACGGCTGGACAAAGTAATTCAGGCTTGCTCAATGGCAGGTCAAGCACAGCCCTCAGGTGCTGCTCAAATTGCGACACCGAGCAAGCTTCATTAGTATAGTGCCCGGAATTATGCGGCCTGGGGGCAATTTCATTTATCAAGACATCCCCCTTTTTTGTAACAAACATCTCTATTCCAAATATTCCTACCCCTTTTAATACCTCCATGGTCATCTCCACCATCCTTTTCGCCTTTAACTCGACCTCTTGATTGATCCCTGCTGGCACTATCGAAGTGTCCAAGATGCCGTTTTTGTGAATGTTTTCTGCAACGGGAAACGACGCTACCTCTCCGCTAGGGTTACGGGCGACCATTATTGAAATCTCTTTTGTAAAAGGGACAAACTTTTCGACCATTAGCTCATTTTCAGATAAATAGTTGAAGGCCCGACGTACTTGTTCGCGTGAGGTTATTAGAAAATTGCCACGGCCATCGTACGAGTTCTCACATGCCTTAAGCATCACAGGAAAGCCAAAGTTATCACACAATTGATACAGATGATCCTCTGATCTAACGCGCTCAAAATCTGCGACATCAATTTCATGCTGCCTCAGGAAGGCCTTTTGTCTTAACTTATTCTGGACAATATGAAGTGTTTCTGGTGCCGGCCGGACTGGGTAAATTCTTGCTTCCAGATCCTTTAGGGCCATAGAATTTGCAAGCTCTATCTCATAGGTTAGAACATCGCATTTTTCTGCTAATCGCATTATTGCGTCCTCATCTTTGAAATCAGCCACTATCTGCTCGTCTGCAATGCTTGAAGCCGGACATCCTTCCGTCGGGTCTAGAACAATAACCTTAAGTGACATCCGCCTCGCTTCATGGGCAATCATCTTTCCAAGCTGACCTCCCCCTATAATGCCAACACGTATTGGTCTTTCTATGACAAGAAGGTCGCTGTTCACCATATCTGGCTGGATAAGATGATTAGTAGCACCGTTAAATGTCTTTCAATCATGACAGATAGATTTTTTATTGCATCCAAATCTAGCCAATGCAACCATGAGGCTGACACGCAGCGGAAAGGTCAAGGACATATACGAGCTTGACAATGGGAATATTCTGTTCCATTTCTCAGATCGCATCTCTGCTTTTGATGTCAAGATGGCAACGCCGATTCCAAAAAAGGGGGAGGTTCTATGCAAATTCGCAGAGTTCTGGTTTGATACACTTGAAACTCCTCACCACATGCTGAAAGTAGTGGCCAAGGATAAAATGGAGGTCAAAAAATTACAAATGATACCTCTCGAATGTGTGGTAAGGGGATACTTTTACGGCAGCTTTGTCGAACGGTACAACGAACGCTTGGGAAAGGAACTTCCTTCAGGTTTCAGGCCAGTTTTGGGATCGAAACTGCCTGAGCCAATATTCGATCCTACCACAAAATCTGAGGAGCATGATAGGCCTATCAATCGTCAGAGAGTAATTTCTTTAGGCATTTTGTCTGACAACGATTATGATTTCCTTGAAAGGACATCAATATCTCTTTACAAGAAAATGAGCACGATTGTCGATAGGGCGGGATTTATCATAGCAGACGTCAAGTTCGAATTTGGCCTAGATGAAAAGGGCAATATACTCCTTGGAGACTCGCTTGGACCCGATGAATACCGACTATGGCTCAAAGCTGCCTACCAACCAGGCAAAATTCAGGAAAGCTACGACAAACAGTTGTTGCGTGATTGGCTTATAGAAATTGGATTTAAGGACACAATAGAGAGGCTTGCCAAGGAAGGCAGAAAACCGGAATCCCCTCAAATCAGCTCGTCGGTAGTTAATGACCTGAGCAGGCGCTACATCTTTGCCTATGAGCTAATAAGCGGCCGTAGGCTATAGCTCTATTTTAGGACTGGTTATAACCGTTTTTTGATGGTATGTAAGGTTGAAAGCATGCTTATCTAGCTAAAGTTAGTCAGTTAGCATCAGATTTTATATGCATATCATTTTGATATTTGTTAGATTGTTATCATAGTATTGATAACATTATTATTTTAATGATAATTTTTGTATGAAATAGATGTTGGCCCCATATCAAGTATAATAAACTTAGCATAGTTAAAACATTTAACAACTCAGGCAAAAGGAACTGATAACAGTCTTTTTACTACGTTGTCTACTCTTTTCTTGTCGTCGCCATGGTTGGAACGCTTTTTGAGAATGAAGTCAGGGTGAAAGGAGTGACTACACTAGGATATCAATCAGCTCGTGCGCTAAATGACCCTGTTAGGATAAAGATCCTAGAGATCTTAAGTCATAAGCAAATGACTGCAGAAGAGATCTCGAAGATACTTCGACGCGCTGGTCATAAAAAGGCTACGACTACTATCAGACATCATCTTGACACTCTTAAGAGTGCCGGCTTGATCGAAGTCACCAAGATGGTAGAAGTGCGGGGTGCTGTCAGAAAGTATTACATGCCGACTCTACGTGCCTTCAGTTATAATGTCCCAAACCTTGAAAAACAATCCAAGCTCATAGAATACACCAGTTCAAGGTTACTGAAAGTTCTAAAGAGTATATTTGAAGACGAAAAATTTGCTACAGAGATTAATGGAAAGGACACCTGCAATCTTTGTAAAGGTGACCACTTCAAGGAATACGTTGCATTTGAGATACTAAACACTGCTTTGGCTAAGACACTCCGAAGTAAAGAATATGCAATAATGATCGGAGGAAAAAAGCAGGTCAAAAAGTGAGATCATTCAAGTGTGATTCTGAATATCCCTTTTGTCTCTTGGTCCTGCAGCATGTTTACCACTTTCCTTGGCAAGTCTGAAGATGCCTTGTCGCATAGAACAGACATAGTTCGCGGGCATACAAAATTTGTCTTGCGTATCACTATATCATGTGCATTTAACATACTAAGCCGCTCATCACCCATGCCTGATATAAGGAATGATTCATCTCCAACCATTATCTCTATTCTGACGCTTGATGAATTTGATTTTAGCCTGTGCTTGAAAGATTCGTCCAAATCAGCGCAAGCCTTGTTGGCTTTTACCCCTATTATGCAGTCACCCCTAGGTGTCAGGTGCTCATCCTTGGTTATTTCAATAGTCTTGGCATGAAGCGATCGAATATTAGGGTGGCCGTAAAACGTCACCTCATCCTGAACCATCGCAGTTCCTGCAACTATACGTTATTAAAATCATGCAAGATTGCATTTGCTTTAGACTGTTCCCTCATAGGTAGGCTTAAATGGAACATTGCAAAAAATTAGATCGAATTGTTACCAGCAGCAGCGGGCTATGACCGAGCCATTACAGTATTTTCTCCAGATGGAAGACTTTACCAGGTAGAATATGCAATTGAAACAGTCAGACGCGGAACGCTTGCAATAGGCGTTAAAAGTATGGACGGAGTAATCCTTGCAGTAGAGGAAAAAACAAGAAAGCTCCAGATATCGAATGTTACCCAAAAAATCTTTCAAGTCGACGATCACATAGGTGTCGCTGCGGCGGGATATATTCCTGACGCGCGCACTCAGATCGACCATGCAAGGTTCTTTGCACAGAGCAACAGGCTGATATACGATGAGGCGGTAGATGTTGAAGGTGTTGCTAAGAACATCGCAGACATGTGTCAGCAATTTACACAGTATGCAGGTGTCAGACCGTTTGGTGTTGCTCTGATACTTGCAGGTGTAGACAAGAATGGTTCTGGCCTTTATCTGACAGATCCAAGTGGCACATATATCGGCTATGACGCCGTCGCGATCGGTGCAGGGAGCGATCAAGTGACTGAATTCCTGGAAAAAAGCTACAAACCGGACATTAGTCTTGACGAAGGCGCCGCTCTTGCCATTGAGTCGATATATTTGGTTAGTGAGGAAAAAACAGGCACCCGGCACTTGAAGATGGCGATAATCGATACCAAGGCCAAGACAATGCGAAAGGCAGAAGAGGAGGAAATTCAAAGATATGCAGCAACGGCTAGAGATAGGGCCTCAAAGCGCGGGGCATGATAAAACCAATTTATACAGATCTCGTTAAACTGGATTAACAATGGTAACGACAATAGGCACGAAAGCTCCAAACCTAGAGGTTTCGACCTGGGTACAGGGAAAACCAACAAACATAGATAAGGAGAGAGGCAACGTCGTGCTAGTTGAAGTATTTCAGGTCAATTGCCCTGGCTGCTTCCTTTACAGCATGCCTGAAGTAATTGAGATTTACAGAAGATATAGAGATAAGGGTCTCACCGTTGTGGGTCTTGCAACTGCCTTTGAGGATTTCGATAAGAACAATCTTGAGAACCTTCAAAAGTTAGTCAGTACGGGCGAAGTCATAGGAGAGACATATCGTGCATTCAGTAACATTGGCCAGGTAAGGGATGGCAACAAGCTACCCTACAAAATACCTTTTCCTGTTGCTATGGACATGCTAGTCAAGCATTCCGGCCCACTCACTCACAGCAAGGTCATGGACTTTATCGAAGCCAACATCCCTAGCTTTCGGTCATATGGTGAAAAAGATAGACAGGTATTGATTGAGCGCGTAAAACAATACCTAAAATCAAAGGAGTATTCGGCCAAGACTTTTGATGAATATGCTTTACGCGGCACCCCGTCCGCCATACTTGTCGACAGAAAAGGAGTATTAAGGCAAACTTACTTTGGATCAAATGGCTTTTTGGAAGGTACAGTTGAAGAGCTGATAAGGGCGTAGTAATGCCTGATCTTTGGATCACAATACCAGACTCGTCACTTTCAGATGAGCAGACAAAGCGCGACAAAAGCATAAAAATAGCACAATTTGCTCGTGCCTGCTCAATTTTTAGAGTCAAGAGGGTATACATCTATCATGATTCTCTCTCTCACTTCGAAAAAGATGACCCCCATTTGCTCAAGACAATACTCCGCTATCTTGACACGCCCCAGTACCTCCGAAAGATGCTATTTCCGATGATGCATCAGCTCCAATACGCAGGCATACTACACCCGATAAAGGCGCCCCACCATAGGGTACTTGAAGATATCAAGAGAGTGAAAGCAGGCGACGTCCGCACAGGTGTTATCGTCAAGGTTAAGGGCCAGCTATTTGTTGAAGTAGGCCTAGGATCACTTGTGCCCTTTATAGGTGAGGGTCTTGAAGGTAAGAAAGTGAATGTCCGGTTCATCTCATCATATCCAAATCTCAAGGCTATCCAAGCAACAGAGCAAGACATTCTTGATTATTGGGGCTATGAAGTAAAAGAGGTTCCTTCAATTTCGAAGCTTCTTGCAAGCGTTGAAAAAACCGTCATAATCATTACATCGAGAAAGGGCCGCTACTTCAAAAACGTTGAGGCCGGGCTTGATGAACACGCCAAAAATGTTCAGAATATTCTAGTTACATTTGGAGCGCCCAAGCACGGCCTTCATGAGATCCTTGCTAAGGAAGGTGCCAGCATCAGGCCCTACGAATATGTTGTAAACATGTTCCCAAATCAAGGCACTGAAACTGTAAGACTTGAAGAAGCGGTACTTGGAACGCTAGCCATATTGAATAGCACTTTACAGTTAACCGAACATTGGACCCCGCCTAAATAAGATCTTCGCAGAATACTACAACGGACCGACGAATCATGATGCTAGAATCAATAGTTGCCGGAAGCCACCTTCTCCGATTCCTGAAGAATCTATCTAGATTCAGTCATAAGCTTGTGGTAGACTGCAATTGAACCCTGCATGCCTAAAGACATACTTCGTGTAGTAGCACACCCGAACCAATATGATAAATCAAACTACAATAGTCAAATTCTACATCCTGAAGCTGTTAGCATTCGGGAGGAAAGCCAATATGGCTACAACGAAGCTCGCCAAGATACTATGTCAATAAATCGTCTAAGAATCTTCGACCCACCTCGCATATACACGTGAATTGTGCTATCTGCTGATATACTAAGTAAATGCAGAAGCCCTATTGATGGGATACCGATTGGTGTAAAATACACCAATTCAATATTTCGCATTTTTAGTGAATCGGATCTCATAACCCAAAGATACAGAAAAGGCCAAGCACAGAAAGCGATATTCTAGATGTTTCATATGATAAAATTAGAGAACGGATAACGCTGAGCTGCACTGCGTTAGAGGTCATAGATAATGCCGAAGATTTGAGCTGTTAGTTCTACACCAAGCATTCATGGAACAAACGGCCTTCGCCAAGGCTTTACTTTTATTTTATTTTATTTCCTAAGCAGTGCTACCTCTCTAAGAGAGCTCAGCCGTTCTCGTTGCTTGCCCTTGTTCGGTCAACCTTCTGTCTATTTATTTGTCAATTTTTTTAGCTATTCGCAATCGCCAGATACGCAGGTCAAATAACTTATTAAAGGGAGAGGCGGTGTGGTGCAGTATCTATGGGTCATCGTAAGTATAGTGCCCCAAGAAGGGGTAGCATTGCTTTTAGACCAAGAGCAAGAGCCAAGAGTCTGGAGGCGAGGGTGAGAACTTGGACCCAGCTTGCAGCAGAAAAGGGCTCTCTATTAGGTTTTGCAGGTTTCAAAGCTGGCGGCATTCATATCTTGACAGTCGACGATAGGGAGAAGACCCCAAATTTTGGCAAGCAGTTATTGAATGCTGCAACTGTAATTGCGACGCCGCCGATGAGGATTATCGGTATTCGCGGCTACAGACACGATCTTTACGGTCAACACGCTATATTTGATGTTTATGCGAAGGATCTGCCAAAAGAGCTGTCGCGCAAATTTGACGCAAAGAGTGCCGATGATGGATTTTCAAAAGCAGAATCTCTCCTCAATAGTGCAAATGACGTGATGGCGGTTGTTGCGGTATCTCCAAATTCAATTGGGCTTGCACAAAAAATACCTTTCGTTTTTGAAGTGGCAGTTTCCGGCAAGGACGCTAGGTCGCAATATGATTATGTAAAGAGCATTCTGGGAAAGGAAATAAAAATAACTGATGTTTTTCAAATTGGACAGAATATCGACGTTTTTGGCATAACCCGTGGCAAAGGAATAGAAGGTCCCGTTACTAGGTTTGGCGTTAAGAGAAAACAACACAAATCAAGAAAGAGTGTCCGCGCTGTCGGTACTTTGGGTCCAATCTCACC
The DNA here is from genome assembly GCA_964464485.1 of uncultured Nitrososphaera sp. GTDB lineage: Archaea > Thermoproteota > Nitrososphaeria > Nitrososphaerales > Nitrososphaeraceae > Nitrososphaera. The sequence continues at coordinate 26,655 of CAYXGH010000001.1, read as the reverse complement.
AGCGGTAGTCATGTATACAGTTGCTAGGCAGGGTCAGAGAGGATTTCATCAGAGAACTGAATACAACAAGCGCATACTGATAATATCAAACACGGACAAGGATGCACAGAATTCAATAAATCCCCCCGGCGGCTTTAAACACTTCGGGCTAGTTAGAGGCGACTACATTGTAGTAAGAGGTTCAGTCCCAGGCGTTCCAAAGCGGTTGATAAAGATGAGGCAGCCAATACGCGGTGTGTCGAAGAAGCTGCTTGAGCCAAAGGTCTTGGAGATAGTTGTTAGATGAAAGCCAAAGTTATTGGACTAGATGGCACAGAATCTGCTGAGATAGAACTACCTGCAGTTTTTGATACCCCGTACCGACCTGAAGTGATTCATAAAGTATACGTGAACGTCCTTTCGCATTCGTACCAAAGACAGGGACGATATCCAGCAGCTGGCGAGATGGTCAGTGCTAAGTCCCGCAACACAGGGCTTGGGATTGCCCGCCTTGCAAGGGCTCGAGGAGAAGGCTTTCCTAGGGCAGGCCAGGCTGCAGGTGTTGCTGGCGTAAGACACGGACGAGTTGCCCACCCGCCAGAGTCTTGGAAAGTCATTTACAAGAAAATCAACCATAAAGAAAAACAGCTAGGCCTTTGCTCTGCAATAGCAGTTACAGCCAAAAGGGAGCTGGTACAACGACGTGGCCACAAGATAGGTAATGAGGTCAAACTTCCTCTAGTTGTTTCAAACGGCATTGAATCAATAGCAAAAACCAAAGATCTCAAGAACGCGCTGATACGTCTTGGGCTCGGAGATGACATTGCTCGGGCAAGTCTGGTGCGAAAGGCAAGATCAGGAACTCCAAGGCGCAGGGGAAGATCAACACGCTCTGGAACAAGTGCCCTCATTATTGTTGGAAATGACTCTAAACTTGTCTCGCTTTCCCAGTCAATACCCGGCGTTGACATCAAGCATGCCAAAGATATAAGTATCCTTGATCTGGTCCCTGGCTCAAAGCCAATAAGGCTAACAATCTTCTCTCAGGGTGCAATTGAATACATGAAAAGCCTGCAGGCACCTATGCACAAGGTATTGGAGGTTATCGGAAAGTGAGCAAGAAAAGAGCAATGAGCAAGCCAGCACCTGCAGCACAAAAGAAACAAGCAGCTGCGCCTAAACCAAGGAGCAATATGACTTCAGAGCAAGCAGCAACTATGATACTCGCGCCGTATGTTACAGAGAAGACATTCAACCAGATAGAAAAAGAGAACAAGCTCGCTTTCATTGTAGCAGAAAAGGCTACCAAGGAGCAGATCATTGATGCCATCAATATCCTCTATGAAACTGACATAGACGAGGTTAACACTACGAGGACAATTCGTGGCAAGAAAGCCTTTGTAAAGTTCAAGGCGCCTGAAGGAGCAAGAGATCTTGCAACAAAGTTGGCTTTAGTATAGTAGGACTATTTTTTCTCGTTAGATTTAAAAGTGGCCTGGAAGCCAGAGATGGAGTGATCTAATTGGTACGTGAGTTTAAGTTTAAAGGTTACAGTCCTGAACAATTGCAATCGCTTTCAATAGAGAATCTGCTCCCGCTTCTCAATTCAAGACAGCGCAGATCGCTTGATAAGCGCGTCAGTTCTTATATGAATGACGAAAAGAGAAAACTTAGAGAGAAGCTCAAGCTTGCGAGAGATGGAAAGCTCAAGGGTAAATTGAGGACACATGCTCGCGACATGATTATTCTTCCTGACATGGTTGGTCTGACAATTTACGTTCATAACGGCAAGGATTTTGTACAGTTTAACATGAAGCCAGAAATGATAGGACATTACCTTGGTGAATATGCGATTACAAATAAGCGTGTTCAGCACGGCACACCGGGTGTAGGCGCGTCTAGATCGAGCCTGTACGTTCCGCTAAAGTGATAAGTATGCCACAGTTTGATTATGCATTTCAAAATTACGATAAAACAAAACATGTACGTGCTTCAATACGCGAAAAAGACATATCTCATAAACATGCCCGGGAGATAGCTGTCGCCATTAAAGGCAGGTCAATTGAAAAGGCACGAGAGTTACTTGAGAATGTTATTTCCCACAAAGAAGCCATCCCATACCGCCGCTACAATAACGAGGTGGCACACAGGTCTAATATCCGTGATGGATTTTTTGCTGGCAGATTTCCCAAAAAGGCAGCAACAGAATTCCTCAGAATTTTAGACAATCTTGAATCTAATGCTGAATACAAGGGTATGGATCTTGACAGACTCCGAATCGTGAGTGTAGTAGTGCATAAGGGCACAAAGCTTAAGCGGTTCCAGCCACGAGCAATGGGCAGATCAAGTCCAAAGTTTGACATCTTGGTTCATGTAGAGCTTGTTGCACAGGAGGCAAACGATAGAGAATGAGTGCAGTCAAAAATGTAATTAAGAATAACTTTCGCAACATGGAGCTCAATGAATTTCTCGCTGAAGAGCTCAAGGACGCCGGGTATGGAGGCATTGAGGTGCAAAAGACTCCTGTGGGAGCAAGGATAAGTGTCTATGTTACGAGGCCTGGACTTGCTATTGGCAGGAAAGGCGTTGGTATCAAGGACCTCATGACCAAGATCGAGCAAAAGTTCGGCCTACAAAACCCTCAGATTTCAGTTCTTGAAATTTCAAACCCTGAGCTTAATCCGCAGATAATGTGCAATAGAATTGCTCAGCTTATTGAGCGAGGCACCGCCTTTAGGCGGGCAGCCATGTGGTCGCTCAATACAATAATGAGCGCCGGCGCGCTGGGAGTTGAGGTTGTGATTTCTGGCAAACTTAGAACAGAGCGCGCTCACTTTGAAAAACATACAATCGGCATTGTACCAAAGAGCGGCGAGGTTTCCGATAAGATAGTCAAGACAGGGATTACTCATGTGCTAACCAAGATGGGCCTAATGGGGATCCAGCTGAGAATTGCATCCAAGGTAGCACTACCGCAAGAATTTGAGTTTAAGAATGAAGATACAGACATGCAGGCATCAGCACCCCAGTTAAGTCCTCAAACCGAAGAATCCGCTAAAAATGAAGAGGCGTCAGGAGCAGGTGAAGAACAAAAAGGGGACAAGCAGAATGCCGAGACTTAAGCTAAAGACATTACGAGAGATGAACGATCAGGATCTGAGTGACAAGCTTGCTGAGCTCAAAACTGATCTTGGAAAGCTTCAACTCGAAAAGTCAAAGGGCACTCTGAAGAAGCAGACAGGCAGCATTAGATGGCTCCGACGAGATATTGCTCGCATGAAGACAATAATGAACGAGAGAAAAGAGCAGAAATGACTCGAAACTGTGAAAATGTTCTATTGCGTGGGATCGTGGGCCTTCCAGCAAAAATACTTGAATCATCGGATTCAACTTTACAGGACATCGTCGGCACAATTGTATTTGAAACGAAGAATACAATATTCATAAGGAAAGATTCCATTGTAAGGCAGGTAGCAAAAAGGGCAGCAAAAAGGCTCCAGCTTCAAACACCTTCTTGCGCTTGCTTTATAAGTGGTTCTGCATTGATAGGAAGACCTGAGGCTCGTCTTTCACGGTTAAACAATGGGTGATATAATAAATTATGGTTAGAAATATTGGTGTCTCAGTTGCTTCCCCTCGGAAGGCTTGTGAAGACGAGTTCTGTCCATTCCACGGTACACTGCCTGTAAGAGGCAAATTGTTGGCAGGCACCGTATCAAGTGCAAAGGCACCTAAGATGGTCGTAGTATCAAGAGAATACCCTAGAGGGGTTGCAAAGTACAAGCGTTTTCAGAGAAGCAAATCGAAAGTGCATGCGTATCTTCCATCCTGCCTCGAGGTCAAAGAGGGAGAGGAGGTAAGGATTGCAGAGTGCAGACGACTTGCTAAGACAGTTTCATTTGTGGTGATTGAGGTGAACACAAAGGATGGCGGCAGGATCTAAGTCAAGAGCAGTTTCTGCAAAGGGAGTAGAGGAGTTCCGCCCCTATATTACAAGGGCCATTCCAGTTACAGCAAGCCTAGTATGCACTGACAATACCGGTGCGAAGATATTGCGCGTTGCTCAAGTGACAAGGTACAAAGGAAGGCACTCTAGGCAGCCGGCAGCAGCAGTTGGTGATTTCGTTACTGTGACTGTCAAGAAAGGTCCAGCAGAGCTGCGCAAGCAGATTTTTGGTGCAGTCATCGTCAGGCAGAAGTACCCAATAAGGAGACTTAACGGTGTGCGTGTAGCATTTGAAGACAATGCAGCAGTTCTCGTGACGCAGGAAGGCGAAATCAAAGGAACAGACATTAAGGGACCAGTAGCATCAGAGGCTGCAGAGAAGTGGCCAAGAATAGCCAACTTGGCGGGCATGATAGTATAGGTGAAAATTATGGCAGGTATTAATCCAAAACTAATCCATATTCCTAAGCACCAGCGCGATAAGATGGTTGGCGCTGTACTAGAAGACTCGCTGCGCAAACAGTATGGAAGAAAGAACATACGTGTGGTCAAGGGTGATTCTGTCCGGATAATGCGAGGAGAATACAAGGGTGTAGAAGGCAAAGTCGAGAAGGTAAACACTGAGCATGCGACATTTCATATTGAAGGTATCCAGAGAGAAAAGATCCGCGGAGGTCAGGTCAAGGTCCCAATTCATTCTTCAAACGTGATGGTTATATCTCTAAATCTTGACGACGACTATAGATCAAGAAAGCTCCAGGGAGCAACTAAGGCAGAGTCAGCAGCTTCTTCCGAAAAAAAGGAAGAAAAAGAGAATAAAAAGGAGCAAAGTAATGAATAATGGGCAAGAAAGGTCGTGATACTAGAATAAAAAGACAGTTAGCACCCACCTTCTGGGCCATTAAGAGGAAAGAAGGTCGGTTTGTCATGAGAGTCAACCCAGGGCCTCACCCTGGGAAGAGGGCCTATCCTCTAGGCATTGTCTTGCGTGATGTGCTCAAGGTTGCAAGTACAGGATATGAAGTAGACAGGATTTTGAAGGCCGGTAAAATCAAAGTGGACGGAGTGATAAGACGCGATCCCAATTTTGCTATTGGATTGATGGACGTAGTGGAGCTAGCGATGGGTCAAGCATACAGGATGGTTCCAAAGAATGGAGTCTCATTGTCTCCAACTGCAATTGAGGAGACAGAAAAGGGATTGAAACTGATCAAGATTACAAGCAAGACCAGTATTAAAGGCAACAAGATGCAATACGGCTTCCATGATAGCAAGACACTCATAAGCGACCAAAATCTGAAGGTTGGTGACAGCTGTGTTGTCAGTCTGCCGGCGGTCGATATCACCAATCATATTGCTTTTGAAAAAGGCGCTATAGCGCTTATCATCACAGGCGAAAATGCTGGTGTGGTAGGCAGGATTGAAGACATTCAAGACGGGGTATTCTCTCTTCCAAAGCGAGCACTTGTTTCTTTTGACGATAAATCTGTAGAATTGCCAGTTGAAATGGTAATAGCTGTTGGAACTGACAGACCAGTGATTAGGGTGAGTTAAGTTGAGCCAGCAACAAATACGGCAGCAACATGACATGAAAAGGATAAACGTCCATAAGGTAGTGATAAACATTGGAGTCGGGAGGTCCGGCGAGCCCATAGACAAAGCAAAGAATGCTCTGCTTGAGCTGACAAATCAACAGCCAGCTGTACGTGGGGCGAAAAAGACTGTGAGGGACTTCGGTATTCACAAGGGTGAGCCCATAGGGGTGGTTGTGACCCTCAGGCGAGAGCCGGCAATTGAATTCCTAAAACGAGTAATAGCAGCGAAGAAGAATGTGCTCAAAGCGACATCATTTGATAATTATGGTAATATCTCTGTTGGCATACATGAGCACATTGACATCCCAGGTACAAAGTACAATCCTGAGATCGGTATCTTTGGCATGGACGTTAACATTGTGCTTAACAGACCTGGATATAGGATTGCTACAAAGAGCAGAAGGAGCGCCAAGATAGGCAAGGCACACAGGATAAACAGAGAAGAGGCAGTAGAGTTCTTTAAACAGGAATATGGAGTAGAGGTTGAATAAACAAATGCCAAAGCCCAGAGAGTATGAACTAACGGGAAGAAAGAAGCTTACGCATGGGAAGGGAGGAAGGTGGTGCAAAAGGTGTGGTTCATATAATGGACTGATACGCACATACAACTTGATGCTTTGCAGGCAGTGCTTTAGAGAAGTTGCTAATAGCATAGGATTTACTAAGTACGAGTAGGTGAAGAAAGAAGAAAATGCCAGCATTAAATATTCTATCTAACCTCTTTACAACCATTTACAATAACGAGTCGAGGAGAAAAAGGGAGTGCATAGTAGTCCCTGCATCCAAGTTTGCGAGCGAAGTGCTGCGAGTGATGCAGAAACATCGCTACATCGGGGAGTTTGAGCAGATTGACGACGGCAGAGCCGGCAAGTTTAGAATTCAGCTTTTAGCCAAGATAAACAAGTGCGGCATCGTTACGCCACGCTTTTCAGTTAAAAAGAACGGATACTTTGGTTGGGAAAGACAGTTTCTGCCGGCGTACACGATGGGCATACTTCTTGTATCCACCAGCAAAGGTATTATGTCTCACCATGAAGCACAGGCACAGAACCTCGGAGGAGTTTTGGTTGGCTACGTCTACTGAGCAGGAAATAGCAGCACAAGTTGAAGCTCCTGCTAGTGTCACGATAAGAAAGGAAGGTAACCTCATAGAGGTCAAGGGCAAAATTGGCAAAGTAAAGAAGGATTTCACAAAGCTTCCAGCTACCGTGACAGTAGAAGGCAATAAGATAACAATAAAACCCTATGGAACGCGAAAGCGCGACCTTGCTGTGACAAATACCGCGCGCAGCGTAATCACGGGAATGATAAAAGGTGTGGAGAAGGGCTATACATATAGGCTTAAGATCATATTTGCACACTTTCCAATTTCTGTCAAAGTAAAGGGGAAAGAGGTACATGTCGAGAACTTTTACGGCGAAAGGTCGGCAAGGATCTCCCAAATAATAGGAGATGCTACTAAGGTGAGCGTCGTCGGAGAGGATGTCGTCATTCAGGGCCCAAGCCTAGAGGATGTTTCCCAGACGGCCGCTAACATTGAACTATCGACTAAGACAAAAGGGAAAGACCAGCGAGTGTTCCTCGACGGGCTTTACATATACTCTAAAGAGGAAGGTATGGATAAGTAATCAAGCCCAAAGATTTATTTTGTCCTTGGATTTGCTGTAATAGTGCGCCGCTCTAGCTCAGCATGGTAGAGCAAATTCGCTGCGCGGTATTGTGCTCCGAAGCTTAACTGGCTGTTAACCAGTGGGTCGTCAGTTCGAGTCTGACGAGCGGCGCTATGATTATAATCATAATTGTTCTTTTTGGAGTCCATCATAGGTTTTAGCCTAAAACCCCTGGGTATAGGTGAACAAGCTCCTAACGCAATATTTCAAAAATCGATTTTTGAAATGTTCTTATATCGAAATTATATCAAGCGCAATCGCGTCAGCAAGCAAATCGAGGTGATGGCTTGCAACCACATAACCATTCTTGATATCACTTGAAGCAAGCCAGCGATTCGACGAACTGAAGAGCCTTTCTTTTCTTATCCTCTTTTCAATCTCCTCTACGTCAAGCTCCTTCTCTTCGATTTCTTCAGTATCATTGTATTTGATAGTCAAAAGTACCTTTTGGACAAGCACCCTGCGCCCAAAGCGCTGTGAAAAATCACGGGCATTTTCGTCAATTTGAAGTACTTTCATTTTAATCTGCAGCCTGTTGAGAGCATCACGGCTTGTAAGGAGCCTATCGTCAACGAACCGGTCATAACTCATGGTATATCCATCCTAGAGGGTTATTCGCTAGCGTATATTAATGTCAGCCCGTGATTGGTTTAAAAAAGTAATATGGAATCCCATCTGGCCTCACCCCGCACCTGACCATTTTCACCTTTAAGCCCTCTCTCAATTCGAAGGTCTCAAACGATCCAATGAGTTTAATTCCTGACATTTCAACAAGACCATAGCAACCTTCCATGCCTTTGAGGTATGACTGTGTGAAATGTACCAAAGTTCCGCTAGTATCAATAATTTGAAGTGATGTCTTTGAAAGACATAGAGGGCAATAACGAGATGGCGGCCATACTTTAGCCTTGCAGGAGGTACAGACTGGCAGCCGAAATTCACCTTTATTCAAGTTTTCAATGAACTCCTGCAAGAGATCATCACACACCCATGACAATCACTGACGCTGAAGAGCCAGCTGCAGCTAGATTGTGAACAAGCCCGGTCTTGCAGTTCTTTACTTGCCTCTTTCCCGCTTTCCCAGCAAGCTGAGATGTGATTTCGGCAACTTGCGCCACGCCAGTGGCTCCGACAGGATGGCCGCATCCAATTATACCTCCTCTTGGGTTTATCACTATTTGCTCTTGGTTGACGAATTTTCCTCCTTCGCCCTTCTTTGCAAACCCTAGGTCTTCATATGCCAAGATTTCAAGAATTGTAAAAGCATCATGCAGTTCTGCCACATCTATCTGCGATAGTTTTATATGCGACATCTCAAAAGCTGAATGAGCGGCCCGCCTGGCCGCCTCAATTGTTGTGAGGTCAGCTGTCGCTTTTGCAAAGCTGGCTGAGGTTGTTTGCTGACCTATTCCCTTTATAAAGACAGGGTTGTCTAGACTGCGTACTTTTTCTTCAGATACTAATAGTATCGCAGAGGCACCCTCGCATGGGGCAGAACAGTCTAGTAGTTTGATAGGAGAGGCTATCTTTTTTGAATTCATCACTTCTTGTAAGCCAACTTCCTTTCCAAAAAGGGCGAGAGGATTTTTAGTGGCGTTTTTATGGTTCTTAACAGAAACCATAGCCATCTGTTCTTCAGTTGTGCCGTATTTTCTCATGTGGGCTTTCGCAAATATTGCGGCCCAGTGTACTGGAAACATAAAAGATCCCCGAGTGACGTCCCACAACAGCTTGTTACCAGGGCTGTCTATTTTTTCTGCGCCAACGACGAGTACCGTATTACATAAACCGGACGCAATAATTGCAAAAGCAGAAGCCACAGCATTGGTGCCTGAATTGCAGAGATTGTCTATGCGATATGAAATCCTTGGATGTATACCAAGCATTTCAGATATTATCGCAGAGCTATATTGATCAGTCGCACAGCTAGAAAACAAGACAGCATCAATTTCCTTTGCAGAAATGCCGCTCTCCCTTATTAGCTGTACTGAAGGCTCACAGGCCAGCTCAAATAAAGACATCTTTGAGCCTTTGGTAAATGTTGAGGTTGCCCATGAGGACACTGCTACCTTGCGCATTCTAGAAGGTTGATAGCATCTCCTTAAATGAGCTTTCTGAGTCACCAACAGGGTTAAACTGGAGAATGGGTAGGGTAATTCCTGTCGAAAGAAATTTTGAAAGTGATTCTCTGCAGTCTTCGCTGCTACCGCAAATTACAAGTGAGCTAAGCATCCTATCAGAAACAAATTTTGCTGCACTATTTGCACCTGCCTTTCTATACTCTGCATTTATCTCCTCAACTTCAGTCTTGAAGCCATTCTCTGCAAGAAACTTGCTATAGTACTTTCCAACTGCAACATAAAACGCAAGAGTTGTCGCTGCGCGATCTCTGGCTTTTTCTGGGTCTTTATTCGATATCGCGCATATAAAAGAGCAAGCAATTTCAAAGCCTTTTCCTTTTGTAGCCTGCTTCAATTCACTTGTGATCCTTTTCAATTCTTCAAACGGCCTCAAATACAATAATGTGCCATCCGCAAGCTCAGATGCGATAGAGACCATTTTTTTGTTGACAGCGGCCATAAAAATTGGGATATGCGTTCTTTGGGGACGGTGCAATATCTTGAAATTGTTTATTTTGAAAAATTCGCCATTATATTTTACCTTTTCGCCTCTATTGATGAGCCTGAGGCAATCAATGTACTCTTTCATACGGCTGGCAGGCTTATTGAACTGTACACCATGCCAGTTTTCAACAATAGCTGCAGTGCTTGCTCCAAGACCGATAATTGTCCTCTTATTTGAAAGCATGTCAAGGGTGGTCGCCGCCATGGCAACAGTTGCAGGCGTCCTAGAATAAATGTTAACAATCGACGTCCCAAGCCGTACTTTTTTAGTGATCTGAGACATGGCACCAAGAGTAGAAAATGACTCTCGGCCCCAAGATTCCGGAACCCATAATGAATCAACATTTTCTTGCTGATCAGCTATCTTGGCGCATAGAAGAATCTCATGCATGGACAGTAGGGGACCGAGACTGTATCCCAGCTTTTCCGCAGTCATAATGGTTTTGCTTCCTTCATCTCTTTGGATGCTTCCTCGATGTCCTTGTGAGAATCAATTGAGCGCCAGAAAACATCTTTGTATCTCACAGCTTGGAGCCTTCCTTCTTTTGCTAGTGCCGGCAGAGCAGTAACCTCGATGTTGCCTTCTTGGGGCAGATATCTAAAAACCTCTTGAGTAAGGCGATACAAGCCAGCGTTAATCCACCTGTCAGGGATTTCTGGCTTTTCAATAAATCCACGGACTGTTGAATTCACATCAAGTTCAACCACTCCAAATTGGCTGCGGAGAGGAACAACCGCAAGGACATTTGAATTTGCAATATTCAACCTGTTTGGGTCAAGCTGTGTAAGAATATCTCCATTTAGCACGAAAAATGAATCTTGGTTGGATACAAGCTCCTTCGCATTCAAAAGTGCCCCACCAGTTCCGAGGGCCTTTTCCTCAAATGAATAGTCGATTCGGGAATCAAACCTGGCGCCGTTGCCAATATGGTCAATTATCTGCTCTTTCATATATCCCACGCATGCGACAAAATCTTTTATGCCAAATTTCCTAAGCCATCTTACCTGCCATTCGATAATTGGGACATTTAAGACCTCTATCATGGGCTTAGGTCTTGTGTCGGTAAGGGGCTTTAGCCTTTTTCCAAAACCACCAGCAAGAATTACTGCCTTCATGACACCAATTAACTTACCAAGATTGTATAAAATGTTACTCGCTAGGGTACAGGCACACGCGCGCATGATGGTTTTTCTTTCATGGATTGTAAAGACGAAATGCCCGTATCGAGGCCGACGCCATCTTTCACAGACCTTGTAGTCATTAGGATTTGCTTTAAAGGTCCATCATGCGTAAGGTCCGGAACTGATACACTTTTTCATTTCTGAGCCGGCTCTTTTCTCCTTGTAGCGAGTACTTTTCTGTCTGTTACAAGCTTCCATGCTCCCAGCCCTACTAGGATTCCTCCCATTACTATTGTAGAGCCGATTGTGCGTAATGTGCTTGAGGAATCTTCTGATGCAAGTGCGCCCTGTGCAACAAGCGCAACCATTCCCGCAACGATGAGGCCCCCGTTAACAAACAAGAGCACAGAAACAGCAGGGGCATATTCCTTGCGAGCGATTACGAATGCAATTATTGACATTACGACTGCGCCCCCGCCAAAGGCTCCCCCTCTAACCGCCTCGTCAAAAGGCAAGAAACCCTCTATCTCGGGAGAGGATGATGCCGCAACTGCTACATCAGCTCCGTAGACTATCAGGAGTATCAGAGAGGCAATAAGGAGACCGATAGCAATCCTTCTAGCCATGTAGTCAGTAGTCTATGACAGATTTAATAAACGTAGCTTCTATGCAATATCCGTGAGTGCAGACATCAAAGACATTCTATATTCTACCATAGATAAAATTGGCAAAGAAAAAATCCGCATGAAAGTCATTAGCGAGATTGAAATGTCGGAAAGATGCTGTAATGAAATTCTTGAAGAATGTAAAAATAGGCTGGGCGATGAATTGGATGACGAGTCGTTCGGAAATCTATGTGAGGCATTGCTACATTTCATGATGACTGCTTCCCTGCTTCCTTCTGAGAGAAAGGTCAGCTGGAAAGGCTCAGGATTGGACCTAGTTATTCCTTCACTAAAAATGCTGAGCAAAAGCCCGGAAAAAGCTCTGGTCATCCAAATAATAAAAAGAAATTCGGAGCTCACAAAGATAAAGCATGCCGAATCTGTGCAGCCTCACGATGCAAATATTTGGATCGTGTCAGCAAGGCGACTTGAGGTAGATCATAAAAATTATTACATTGGCTCAAGAGAATCTCCGTACTCGAGGATCATTTTCGATATCCATGCCTTCCTTGTTAGCAAAGGAGATCGTGGACTAAAGCTCTTACATTGACAATAATTTCTCAAGGTCTAAATCCTGTTCTAGCACCTTACCAATAGCAGCGTAACTTGCGCCTTGTGAGAAAGGAATTACGGCCAACACTTTGATATGTGTAAGCCTCTCAATAACTTCTGCTGTCTTTTGCTCCACTATATTAGGTTTTTTTGATGTTTTATTCAAAATTATTCCCGTGATTTTAAGCCCAAACTTTTTACAGGCCATTACAGTGAGTAAAGTATGGTTGAGGGTTCCAAGCTTAGCTGTTGAGACAATAACTACAGGCAAGTCTACCTGCTTGACAAAACCTGCAATACATTCATTTTCAGTCAACGGAACCATGATGCCACCAATGCCTTCGGCAATTAAAAAATCGTGTTTTCTTCCAAGCTTTTTCAACTCGTGCACAGCTCTTTTGATATTGACTGGTGCGCCGTGCTTTAGCTCCGAAGCTACTAGAGGTGAGGCTGCTATTGAGTAAAAAAAAGGATTAAGATTGCAGTCAGGATCGTTTACCCTAGAGGCCTTCGCAAGTATTGCGGTGTCCTGAGACCGGTATTTTCTTGAAAAAACTCTGTTTGCGGTTGCAAAAGGCTTCATGACGCCAACATCTATTTTTCGCTTTCTCAGAGCCCAGGCGAACCCCGCAGCTACAGCTGTCTTGCCCACTCCTGTGTTTGTCCCTGTTATGAAGATGCCATGCATGGAAATATTATTAGAGCCGCAGATAAAACATATGCATTTAACTGAATTGAACCTGACAAATGCAGACAAAGAGTTTGTATGGCATCCGTACACCCAGATGAGAGACTGGGCAAAATGGAATAACAGGGTAATCGTGAAAGGAGATGGCTTTTACCTCGTTGATAGCCAAGGGAGAAAATACCTTGATGGCAGTGCCAGCATGTGGTGCAACGTTTGGGGGCATGCGCAGAATAAAGTTGTTCAAGCCATGGTAGATCAGCTAAAAAAAGTACCGCATTCTACTCTGTTCGGCTTTGCCAATGCTCCGTCCGTAAAGCTTGCTGAAAGACTCATTAGGCTGGCAAGAGGGATGCATAAGGTATTCTATACTGACAACGGCTCTACCGCGATCGAGGTTGCAATGAAGATGGCTCTCCAATACTGGTATAATAAGGGCAAAGACAAAAAAAGGGAATTTATCTCTCTGGAGCACGGCTATCATGGCGACACAACCGGCGCGATGTCTGTTGGTTACATTGAGGATTTTTTCAGGGTATATAGACCGTTATTGTTTGATGTGCACAGGGTTCCAAGCCCGATCCTCTATGGGAGCAGCTTTACAAATGAAAGCGACCTAGTAGAATGGTGTCTTGACAAGACTGAGACTACTATTAAAAGACATAAGAATCAGTGCGCCGCGCTCATCATGGAAAGCGGGGCTCAGATCGCAGGAGGGGCGATTATTTTTCCTACAGGTTATCAGAAAAAAATAGCAAGGCTGTGCAGAGATTATGACATCTTGCTGATTCTAGACGAGATTGCAACCGGATTTGGTAGGCTTGGAAACGTCGTAGAATATCTTGCACAGAAGTCACAACCAGACATTGTATGCTTTGGAAAAGCTCTTACTGGAGGCTATTTCCCGCTAGCAGTAACTCTTGTTACCCGTCGTATTTTTGATGCCTTTTTAGGAAGATATCATTACAAAAAGCACTTATATCATGGTCACACTTTTACAGGTCATCCTGTAGGATGCGCCGCTGCCCTAGCAAACATCGAGAATTACCAAATCCATGATCTAACCCAGCAAATCAAATCAAGCACCAAATACATAGCGTCAAGACTGCCTGAATTTTCGAGATCGCCTATAGTAGCTGATATCCGACACAAGGGTCTACTTGCTGGAATTGAGCTGGCAAAAAATAACAAGCCGATTGTCATCTTGAAAAATAAAGAGATCATAAACTACTTTATAATGCAACAAGCGCTAAAGATGGGAGTGTATCTGAGGCCGATTCGCAACATCATGCTCTTAATTCCCCCTCTGGGTATTGGAAAGCGTGATCTCGAGAAGCTGCTCAATGTACAGCTTATATTATTGAGAAAGATAGAGAAGCTATCTTAGCTCGCTCAATTTCTTGTACAGCGTAGCTTTTGAGATGCCAAGACTCTTCGCTATTCTTGCTTTCGAGTGATTTTCTGCAAGCAGGGTGATGAGATTATCCTTGTCAATTATCTTTTGAGGCCGACCAATGCCTTTTCCTGCAGCTTTGGCCCGGTCCATGCCATCCTTTGTCCTCTGGACTAGAAGCTCACGTTCTCTCTCGGCAGCCCATGTCAGGATACCAATCATAAGTTTTCTGATACTGGACTCTGTGGTTTGGAGAAATGATTCTCGGGGTGAGCATGAAATCAAAGAGGCATAGTGCTCTACTGCCTTTATCGCATCTAGCGTATCCCAGAAAGTTCTTCCAACGCGTGACAACTCATAAACTAAAACGGCGTCTACTCCAGTCATTTTTACAAGCTCAAGCATTTCTTGAAATCCGCGTCTTTGGGTGGCGGGAACCTTACCACTTATAGCAGGATCTTCAAAAGAGTCCAGGATTAAGTAATTGTTTCCATGTGCCCATTTTTCAAGAGCAAGCTTCTGATTCTGGACAGTCTGTTCTTCTGTGCTTACACGCAGGTATGCAAAGGCATATTTCATATTCCCTTCTAGGTGCTCCAATATAATTATACCTCCTTGTCAAGAAAAGTGTTCAAAAAGGGTAGTGCAAATAAATGGACGTCTTGATCATTAGCTAGGACAAACCAAGAGTAAAAAAAAGGTACTCTTTTTTATGCCGTATAAAAAGCGTTCCATTTTTGAACTGTTTTGCAATCTCCCATTATGTAACGAAAAGCGTCATCTCTCCTTTCCACACCTAGCAAGAAATGATCTATCAACCGTTGGGTCTTTTTGGCTGTGCGGAGCCCCCCTTTAACCTTGTTTTTTAAAAAGTATGTAACTTATTAGATTTATAAAACATGGATTTTTCTTTAAAAAAGATCCTCTTTCCTCGAATATCTTTTGAATCACAGCAGAGACTGCTGCTGGCAGCAAGTCAAAATGGCCTATTTTGATTAGGTGTACGAGCCCAAAGGCTTTGGACTGATACTAGAAGTGATAATGAATCATTGTTCGATGCAGTGGCTGTACAATTAAGAGGACATTGCATGATTCCATATTGGAGAGTATTTCAATTCTTGGTCTGAATACGCGGCATACAAACTGTGACGAGATATTTCTAAATTCGAATTTAGAAATAGCTCCCTAGAATAAGGCTTTCGGACAGAAATTTTAATTACCGGCTCTGACTTGCCTGATGTTATGACGGATTCGGCCTTCCTTCAGCGTTGTACGGAGAAAGTACTCGCCGGTGTCTCAATCACCTTTGAAGAAGCAGAGGGTCTGCTTGGCACCGATGACATCATGCTGCTTGCTGACTGTGCTAATACTATTACTCGAACGTTTAACGGTGATAGGGTAGATGTCGAAGCCTTGGTAAATGCAAAATCCGGTAGGTGTCCAGAGGACTGCTCATTTTGTGCACAATCCTCGTTCTACAATACTGGAATTAACAAATATCCTTTATTGCCTAAAGAAGAGTTGGTCGAGAAGGCAGCAAAGGCCAAGGAAGGGGGGGCAACAAGTTTTTGCTTAGTATGTGCTTACAGAGATCCGCCCGAGAAGGACTTTCAACAGATCTGTGAAGCGATAGAAGAGATTAGATCCAAATTGGATATCGAAGTCAATGTCTCTTTGGGGTTTATAACATTAGATAGGGCGAGAAAGCTAAAGAAGCTGGGAGTCAAGCGTTACAACCATAACCTAGAAGCTGCAGAGAGCTATTTTTCTAATATCTGCAATACGCATGACTTCTCTGACAGAGTAAACACTGCGAAAATTGTCAAGGAGGCAGGATTACAGTTGTGCTCTGGGGGAATCATAGGTATGGGTGAAACTCCTAAACAGAGGCTAGAGCTAGCCTTCTCTCTTGCATCACTCCACCCTGAAGAAGTTCCCATCAATATTCTGATAGGTAGAGAAGGGACTCCACTTGGGAGTCTTAAGCCGATGGATCCTCTTGAGGCAATCAAGACAATTGCAGTGTGGCGTTTCATACTGCCAAAAACTATTCTCAAGATAGCTGGTGGACGGGAGGTGCATCTGAAGCATAATGATAAACTGGCTCTCAAGGCAGGAGCAAATGGTATTATCACCGGCGGCTACCTGACTACGGGAGGAAACACCGCCAAAAAGGACATTGCGATGATAAAACAAATTGGGCTCAAGCCATAAGACCACCTTCGTTAAGGATCAACTTGATTTTCTTGAAAAGAGTGGGTTATATCGTCGTCTTAGGACCGTGGTTGCTAGGGGTCCGACGGCCAATGTCGACGGCAAGGAGGTCATCAATCTTTGCTCCAATGACTATCTCGGGCTCTCTCAAAACAAGCAAGTAATCAAGAAAACTATTACGGCACTGAGTGAAGAAGTATCACAGTGTGGCTCAAGGTTAATTGCAGGCAACCATCCAAAAACCATCGAGCTTGAAGGTCTGCTTGCATACCACCGTAGGACAGAATCAGCCCTTCTATATCCTACAGGTTACACTGCTAACTTGGGCGTAATAACGACAATTGCAGACAAGAACTCGACGATATTTAGCGATGAGCTGAACCATGCTAGCATAGTGGATGCATGCCGGCTGTGTGGTGCAACAATTGTCATCTTCCGGCATAATGACACCGATCATTTAGAAGAACTAATGCAGCGCAGCCCAGGCAGAAAAATTGTGATAACGGAAGGTATCTTTAGCATGGACGGGGATATGGGAAACCTATCAGAAATACAGAGCATAGCAGACCATCATGATGCAATAACCATCATTGACGATGCACATGGTGACTTTATCTTTGGCCCCACCTTTTCAGGCATGCCAGCTAAAATGGGAGTAAACTTTGACATCCATGTCAGCAGTCTGAGTAAGGCGTTGGGTTGCTTTGGAGGCTATGTAGCCACTACATTCCCCATTAGAGAACTGTTGATCAATACATCAAGGCAATTTATCTATACTTCCGCCCTACCTGCCCACCTATGCTCTGCAGCAATTACCGCTATTCCAATAGCAAAGAGTGGACATTTGCAAAAGAGGCTTCAATGGAATATCCTCTATTTTTCAGAGACAATCAAAAGGCTGGGATTTAAACTTGGAAACTCTACAAGCCAGATAATTCCAATCATAGTAGGTAAAGAAGTACAGGCCCTAGAGCTGTCTAAAGAGCTGCTAGAGGAGGGCGTTTTTGCTCAAGCAATTCGGTATCCGACGGTGAAAAAGGGTCATGCTCGCCTCAGAATTTCACTGAATGCCATGCACCGCCAAGAACACTTGGATTCTGCGGTAGCGGCATTTGAAAGAGCGGGCAAAAAGACAGGCATCTTATAGAAATATTTCTAAATTCGAGTTTAGAAATAACATTTTAAAGACAGAATGGGTACTGCCGATGCATATGCCTGTAAGGGAATTTATGTTCAAGCTAGACCTGTCAGAAGAGCAAAGTAGAGAAATTGTGCTGTATATTAGATCGCTTCCCCCTAATGACCTGCTCTTTGGACTGCGCTTTGCATATAGCCGCTATGTGGCTGAAAGCGGCGGGTATTTGATGCCGGGGCGAAAGAGTCTCGTGAAAAGAGAAACGCTCTCGCTCACAGAGCATCAAGCAAATTGGCGGCTAAATAATTGGAAGGCCATGATCAAGACTTACAGGGAAAAAGGTTATAGCTACCCCACAATATCTAGGATAAAAAAACAAGTTCAAAAAATAGCAAGCAAAAAATATAGAGAGAGCTAATGGGCTAGATCTAGTAGCTTGTTGCCTCTAAGTTCTTTGCAGCTGCCAGGTTTGGAGAAGGCAAATCTGGGAACTTGTTCTTCATGTTCATTTCTACTACCGTGCTGGCTTCTTCCATTATCTGTGCCGTGTCTTCGTTTATTGTGTTGAAGTTTGCAATTTCGCTGTTCGGTATCTGTCCTGAGTCTGTCATAATGTTTCCAAGCAGCTCGGATATTTGTCCAAATGACTGATCTGCTTCCGGCATCATTCCTGATAATCCGCTTTGCAATCCCTTTATGACTGACATTGCGGGGCTCAGAGTTACCACTACGTCTCCAAGCTCTGTCATTGTGTTGAGCCTAAGCTGTATCTGTTCTAAAGCTAGCTTTGCTGACGTGACCATCTTGTTCATCTTTCGGATCTGCGACAGCTCTCCTGATAAGATCTTTGCATGCGAAGAATCGTGACTCTGCATCGCAAGCACTACTCGCTTGAAAATTAGCTTATCTTTTTCTTGCATCCTTGAGGCTATTGCATCCAGCCTCGCGATCTGCATATGCAACTTTTTCTGTGCTTCTTCTATCCTTGGCTTCAGTGGTGCTTGTGGCTTGATGCCCTCAAGCAATTTGTGACCAACGCTTTCTCCTTGTGGCTTTATCCACCTGTTATCAAATGGCATTCCTATTACTATAGCACCCAGCCATCATGGCATTAACACCATAAAAGTAGTATTGTATTCCAGCTACTTGTAACCGTGGTAACAGGGATCAATGGTTACAAAACTTATAATCTTGTCTCGCTGTTGTGAACTTATAAGGTAGACAGGTTTTTAAAGGCTATAGTCTGGTTAGGTGTAGAACATGATAAAGGAGAAGATAAAGGTCAACAATCGCAGCTATGACGTCACAATGAATGAACAGACACACATGTATGCAATGCGATTGAGGAGGCTTTATCAACAGAGCTATAGTGACGTGGATAGCTTTGACGAAGTGAGTTCTGAGATCTCCAACACTGTAAGTAATTTACTTAAACATGCAGTTTCGCCGGAAGTAAGGGAGGACGACATGGATGGTGTCATCCAGCAGCTACTGAAAATGTATGAAAAAGCCACCAAAAAGTAGCAGCATCTAGAACAACGTCTAAATAACAATCAGAAGGCTCCAATAATATGGATGCAATTGCTGTCAAAAAATGCATCAATCCCTCTTGCGGTTTAACTCATGAGATTAACAATGATATTTACAGATGCTCCTGTGGCTCGCTTCTCGACATAAAGTATAGTGAGAAGCAAAGCCAGGATTTAATAGAAAAGTTCTACCAGCGTAGGGATCATGAAGGCAACATTTACAACGAAAGCGGAGTATGGCGCTTTCGCGAACTAATCAATTTTGCCGGTATAGACACAGAAGACTTTGAAGAATGCGCGCGCTTGCTAGTGTCGCTTGACGGCTCTGAAGGCCGCCTTTCGAAACCTTACAAAATGAGCAAGGTAGCTGAGTATGCAGGCATGGACCATAATTCATTATTTCTTCAGCCAGAAGGATACAATCCATCAGGCTCGTTTAAGGATAACGGCATGTCGACTGCGATGACACATGCAAAAATACTTGGTGTCAAAAGGATAGTTTGCGCCTCCACTGGCAACACTTCAGCTTCTGCAGCAATGTATGCTGCAAACGAAAATATGGCATGTGACGTCTACATTCCAAGAGCCGAAATTGCTCCTGGCAAGCTCGGACAAGCCTTCCAGTTTGGCGCGCAGGTAATACAAGTGCAAGGAAATTTTGATGACGCTCTTACTGCTTCGCTTAGAAACGCTAAAGAAACCGGGGGATACACAGTCAACTCAGTCAATCCATTCCGCTTGGAGGGTCAAAAGACCATCCTTTACCGGGTCCTTGAATACCTTGACTGGAACCCCCCGGATTGGATAGTGTATCCGGGTGGAGCTCTAGGTAACACATCGAGCTGCGGAAAATGCTTGATCGAGCTCTATGAATGGGGCTGGATCAAGAAAATTCCACGGCTGGTAGTAGTGAATGCAGAGGGAGCAAACGCATTATACAGACTGTACAATGGATTCTTTGAAGACAAGCCTCTAAGATGGAACGGTGGCAGGCCAGATCTAGCAATCATTGACCGCTATTATGCTGACTTAGACCATAAAGGAATCAGGCCAAAGACCCATGCAACTGCGATTCAGATAGGTAGACCTGCCAATATTGTCAAGGCGCTGCGCGCCCTAGACTTTACTAATGGTGTAGTAGTACAAGTGAGTGACAAGGAAATGAGCGATGGCATGTCAATTGTTGGTTTAAATGGCTTTGACTGCGAAATGGCATCAGGCGCAGTTCCAGCAGGTGTTAGAAAGCTCCGCAGTGAAGAGCTAATGGAGAAGGATGATGTGGTGGTTGGCATCCTTACCGGAAGGCAGAAAGATCCTGCACTTGCAGTAGAATATCATATAAATGTAGACAATATGTTTGCAAGGCCACCGACAAGCCACTAGGACTTTTTCTATTTGTATCAAAAAAGAGAATGCCAATGACTTTATTACTATATTGATGGTATTAAGATGATAATTTACTATTAATAGTATTGTTGGGACTTTATTACCTCCTTATTCAAAATGATACTATATGTATAGTCTCTAGTTAGACTTATCGATGGCTGTCTAAATTATCCTCTTTTTTCAATTCAATAGAGTGCAAAATCAATGAACAGTACAAGATATGCTTTGACTGATTGAGCAAAAATCCTGTTAGTCGGATGCTGCTCCCTTTAGAGCAGAAAGTATGGCATTTGCCTTATGCTCCGTTTCTGCCCATTCAAGATCGGGATCGGAATCAATAACGATGCCTGCTCCTGACTCGATATATGCCTTGCTGCCATTCACAAATAGAGACCTTATCGTTATTGCAAAGTCGCATGAGCCATTAAATGAAAAATAACCTATGGCGCCAGCATAAGGTCCTCTAGGCGAAGGCTCGAGCTCATCTATTATTTGCATTGCACGAACTTTAGGAGCGCCTGACACAGTGCCAGCTGGAAAGACAGCTTTGACAGAATTGTACGAATCAAAATTTTTGTGCAATCTACCCACTACGTGAGAGACAATATGTTGCACATGACTGAACCGCTTGACAGTCATGAACTCTTTAACCTTAACCGTGCCAAATTCACAGACCCTTCCTATGTCATTTCTTGCTAGATCGACAAGCATTGTATGTTCAGCAATCTCCTTTTCGTCCTCGAGCAATTCTTGACGCAACTCTTCGTTCTTCTTTTCATCCCGCAGTATCTGCCTTGTGCCTGCGATAGGGAACGTCTCGATATAGTCTTTTGTGATACGAATGAGCATTTCAGGGCTTGAGCCTATTATGCACCTGTCAGACATTTTTAGCATATACATGTATGGCGAGGGGTTTACTTCTCGAAGCTTAGCGTACAGACCAATAAGGTTGCCCTTGACCCTAAACTGCATGCTTTTTGCAAGCACTACTTGGAAAATGTGACCATCATATATGTAGCGCTTCGCCTTCCTCACCATTTTTACAAAGTCTTTTTTGGTCATGTTTCTCTTTGGCGTCGAATATGAGAGCCTAGCAGCTTGGCTTTTCACCCGGGCCATCTTGTACTCGATTTGCTCTAGCCGCGATTTTCCAAGGAAAAAATAGTAAGCTTGGTTTTCTTTGTGGTCAAAGAGTATGCCGTCATCATAGATGCCAAATTCTAGCAGCGGAAAGTTGCTAGCTTTTTTTTTGTTGTTAATTGACAAATGCTCCCAGAACCGGATAGCGTCGTAATTGATGTATCCTACTGCGCCACCAACGTAGCGAAAACGATCATCATTCACTTTGGGCATTAACTCACGGAGGCTCGATAGTGGTTCTTTTGTCGGCGAGCTTTGCAGAATTCTTCCGCTCCTATCTTTAACCTTGAAATTATTAGAGTCGCATCTTACAATCAGTTTGGGGTCAAAGCCAATGACAGACATTTCAGCTAGCTCTTCGGGCCCAATGAGCGACTCGAAGATGAAGACTCTTTGGTAAAGGAAGTAGAGCTTCCTAAAAAGTTGAAACTGGTTTTCAGAAGTGGTGAGCTTCTGTATCTGGACTGAACTACCTATGAGATGACCAAAAGCAATCACTCTTGCTCATATTTCCCTACCTATAATTGAGTCTGCAGTAAAAATAAAATTTAAACCTTTATCGCTTGGTAGCGGCCATGACTGCACCTTCCGATGCAGACTCGACTAGCAAAGCGTATTTTGCGAGAGCCCCTGTAGTATAGCTAGGTTTGATAGGCTTCCATTTCTTTATCCTTTTTCTTAGCTCGCCTTCCGAAACCATGAGGTCTATTCTGCTTTTTTGCATGTCAATTATGATTTGATCATATTCCTTTACTAAGGCAATTGGGCCACCCACCATCGCTTCAGGAGCAATATGACCTATCATAAATCCCCTAGTTGCTCCAGAAAACCTCCCGTCTGTGACCATCGCAACTTTTTCTCCTAGCCCTTGTCCTACGACAGCGGCGGTTACTGCCAGCATTTCACGCATTCCAGGTCCTCCTTTTGGTCCCTCATAACGGATCACGATTATGTCACCTTCTACTATCTTGCGCTTTGATACGGCTTCAAATGCGTCCTCTTCTGTGTCAAATACTCTTGCCCTGCCAACAAATTTCTTGCTTTGTACTCCTGCAAGCTTCATTACCGCGCCTTCGGGTGCAAGTGAGCCTTTAAGCACCTTGAGTGTACCTTCGTGCTTGATTGGGTTGTCGAGATGTCTGATTACCTTATTGTCAATATCAAAGCTAAACTTGACGGATTCCAAATTTTGCTTCATGGTCCTGCCGCTGACTGTCAATACATTGCCGTTTAAGAGACTCTTCTTAAGCAGACTATTGAGTATTACCGGGACGCCACCGGCCTTGTCCAGGTCGGCCATGATATAGATTCCACCGGGCCTCAGGTCTGCGATGTGAGGAGTGCGCTTGCGAATCCTTTCAAAGTCTGAAAGCCTCAGTTTTACTCCTACCTCCCTTGCTATTGCGAGGAGGTGCAGCACAGCATTGGTCGAACCGCCTATTGCATTCGCCATCATAATTGCATTTTCAAAGGCTTCGAAGGTCATGATGTCGCGGGGTCTGATGTTGCTTTCAACCAGGTTCATTATGGCTTTGCCAGTGTTATAGCAGATTTCGAGCCGTCTTTCGCTCTCTGCTGGAGCAGAAGCGCTTCCAAGGATTGACATTCCCAGCGCTTCGCTAATTGAGGCCATTGTATTTGCAGTATACATGCCAGCACATGACCCTGCGCTAGGACATGCAACGTTTTCAAGGCTGACGAGTTCCTGCAATGTCATCTTGCCGGCGTCATATGCCCCCACAGCTTCATATACATCCTGCACTGTTACCTGCTTACCATTCCACAGACCAGGCATGATAGTTCCGCCATAAACAAATATTGAGGGTCGGTTCAGCCGGCCCATACCCATTAGTGTCCCGGGTAAGCTCTTGTCACAGCCTGATATACCCACTACGCCGTCGTACTGATGGGCTCTGACCATTACTTCAATAGAATCTGCGATTATTTCACGGCTCACAAGAGAGGCCTTCATGCCCTCATGGCCCATGGCAATGCCATCAGAAACTGCAATAGCAGTGAACTCCCTTGGCGTGCATCCTGCATCTTTTACACCGCGTTTAGCACTCTGGGCAAGTCGTCCAAGATGGATGTTGCAGGGCGTGGCCTCATTACATGTAGAAGATACTCCTACCAGGGGCCGGTCCAAGTCTTCATCTGTCAGCCCCATCGCCTTGTACATTGCCCGATGCGGGGCCCTCTCTGGCCCCTCGAGCACCTTTCTACTCTCGAGTTTCATTGCAATTATCGATACAGGTGCATATTTTAAGATTTTTCACTTACTCAAGAGTCGCCGTTATCTTGACAGCATCAATCCCTTCTACCTTGAAAACGGTCTCGCACATGCCGCATTCTGCATTACCGCTTGAAAGATCCTTAGCAAGCACCTCTTCATTCAAGTAGTCACACTTGGGGCAGCGGAAAGAGAAAGTCATGTCAAAGCTATCGAGCTCGAGTGTTTCGCCCATCTATGTAAAACTCGGATCCTTGGTCTATTTAAAAATTCATGTGCCCGATAGCAAAAAATAAACAACCAAGCTACTCACAAGCTAATACGCACAGCATGAGCAAACCTTGCATCTTCTGCTCCATAATAGCCGGACAAGAGCCCTGCGTGCAGATCCACCGCGATAGCGTCTTTTTAGCCCTTATGGACAAATATCCAATCAACCCGGGCCATGCCCTGGTGATGCCGACAAAGCATTATGATACATTGCTCCAAATGCCTCCTGCAGAAGTAGGCAAATTGTATTCTTTGGTACCCACAATTGCTAAGGCAATAACATCAGCCGTAAAGGCTGATGGCTTCAATGTTGGCCAGAACAACGGAATAGCTGCAAACCAGATTGTCCCACACGTACACGTTCACATTGTCCCCCGGTTTCATGATGATAGCCCGGACGGAAAATGGCCTTCCAGGAGAGTTGCCTCTCAGGAAGACATAGTTAAAATAGCACAAAAGATCAAAGATGAAATCTCCTAAGTTGTTCAAAATAACTTTGGTAATCCTCAATACGTTATCAACCGCACTCAGTATAAGGGCATTGCTGGTCAGCTAAGAAAAGTGATAAAGTGGTGTACGTAACACTAGAATTACATTACCAGCTAGAAGAGGTCTCTGAGACAAAATGTTAACCTTTACAATCCATACTTAATAGTAAAAACTCTCATTTGAGACACAGCTTCTGACATAATATCCTAGTTCTGGTCATAATCTTCTTCAATTCTTTTGGTAATAAACCAAACTGCAACTGTAGATGATGAATGCCTTTTTTCTTAGTTCAGTTCATAGGCTCTTTTGGCATTGATCTCTAGAATTCCTTTGTTCTCCACATATGCTTGTAATGTTCCACCAAATACTACACCACCATCCAATGCGCATGCCCAGTGAGAGACCCATGCCTTATCATGTCGCTGGTGTTCGAAAAAGATCTTTATTGAAGGAGGAGAATGATGCCTCTGTGATGAGTACAGATAGGGATATTCATACCAACACGGATCCACACCTTCATGGGAAATTTTTAGTTTTTGGATTCCATGTCCTAATATAGATACAATGATCCTTCTCCTGTCTGTTGATGGGTCTATCCGGACGTATCACATATGAAGTGTCTGAGTACCTCACTATCCAAGGAAGAGATTCTAACCATTTCA
>CAYXGH010000001.1:0-1269 GCA_964464485.1 uncultured Nitrososphaera sp. | reverse complement strand
ACATATGAAGTGTCTGAGTACCTCACTATCCAAGGAAGAGATTCTAACCATTTCAAGAATGATTTCTCTCTGAGAAATGCCTCTCCACATTGCTCAATTGTCTTGACAAGAGCAGTAGTTTGTACGTGATGCCCTCTAAGATATCTTAGAAGCTTCTGTTCATTATTGGATATCAATGAATAGATTGAGGGAGTATTCATGGCAAACATCAGGGTTTCTTTAATCTTGGGGTCGCGATCGATAAGGTCGCCAGTCACTATCAGAATATGACTTTGTGGCGAGCAATCAATCGCATCAAGCAGTTCACTGAGCTCGTCATAACAGCCATGGATGTCCTCCTATGATTGCAACCTTCTTTCCTGTGCAATACCTTCGTAAGTCAAGGATTTGGGCAATTGCCTCGCGATTCGGTTTCATGTCTTGACTTGTTCTTTAGAGTTAATGAAGCTGAAGTGCAATTCCTATATGAAAGACAATGATACTGAAGTTATGATAGGAGCCAGCAAAAAATAAAGTGGGTGTTATGCGCGCAATGATGGACATATTGCTGACGGTAATACTGCGATTATTTGGTTCTCATAATTAAGGTCATGATTCTTCAATTGTTGGAACGTTGTGCAACATCAACATCAAAATCAGAATCTGTGCTATCTTGGCTGCAAAGGCATAAGGCAAATGCCTATTGACTTTCCTTAAGCATCAGGTGACGCCTTTTTGTTATCTCGAGCTCGTTTTCCTCAAGAAGATACCTCAGGTCATAGTCATGGCGCGGACAAAGGTACAATATGAGCTTGAAAGTGTTGACATCTGCAAGCGAGTCCGTTTCTACCATCATCTGTTTTTCGCCGGCATCAACGTTCAAAGCATTGATATCACTTTCCTTGATGACGACGTAGACGGATGCGCGCTCAAAGCAGGCAGCAACCTGACATGCTGGATACTGCAATGGAACTCTAAGACCCTCGCCATCATCGGTTAGCATATTGCAATACAATATGTTAGAGTTTCATATTTACAGGTTATTTCTGTCTCTAATGAATTGTTGTTAGTAATGAAAAATTAGATTTATTTTACTATATAGTGTATGCAACTGCTTAATACGATGATGACAAAATAACTTGAGATTATAAAATACATTTATAAATTATGATTATAGATGTCTTTCCTATTCGTACCTACGCTTCTTTATTTAAGAAAGATTTTAGAGAAGACTTGCTAGCAAAGTTTGAAACGCGATTAGTCATATTTTGTCATGCAGCTATAATCTTC